>JBEKAD010000159.1:0-9499 GCA_050018435.1 Terriglobia bacterium | reverse complement strand
GGGAACCCTTTTCACCGCCATCGCCCACTCCCTGCACAACGGCATGACCCTGATGAAGGAGAGCCACGGCGTTCTGCACGGCTTGAAAGTGGGCTATGGAATCATCGTGCAGCTTTGTGTGGAGAAGTGTCCCAAAGAGGAATTTGAGGATGTCCTTGCGTTCTTCCGGCAGTTAGGTTTGGAGCCCTGCTTGAAAGGTTTGAACCTGCCCTTTGATCGGGAGGTCGTTCTGCGCGTAGCGGATATGGCCGCCACCAACCCGGAGATGGGTCCCCTTAACTACCCTGTAAACAAGTTTGTAATTGCCGCGGCCATGGAGGAGTTGGAAGAAAGATTTGCGTGACTCCAATAATGAACCCGGACTTTCGCCCTACAATCCCGCCCCGCACAGTTAAGATCCGCCATTTGCGCTGGTACCTCTGCGGCGTGATTTGCCTGGCGGCGGTGATCAATCTTGTTGATCGTCAGGTTCTCAGCATTCTCGCACCCGATTTACAGCGGCAGATTGGCTGGAGCGAACTCGGATACGCGAGAATCGTTATTGCCTTCCAGATTTCCTACGCCATCATGATGATGGTGTCAGGTTGGATCAGCGACAGGATCGGGACCAAGCTGAGTTATTCCATCGCCATGGTCTGGTGGTCGGTCGCCGAGATCAGTCATGCCTTTGTGCACACGCCGCTGGGGTTTGGGGTGGCCCGTCTGTTCCTGGGCGTCGGGGAAGCCGCATATTTCCCGGCTTCCATGAAGACGATTGCGGAGTGGTTTCCCAAAAGGGAGAGCGCCCTGGCGACGGGGATTCTGAACGCCGCGGTCACGGTGGGCGCCATCGTATCGCCGATCATCATTCCGCTGATTAATGCCGCATGTGGCTGGCAGGGAACTTTCATCGCCACGGGCGCGTTGGTGGTGGTCCCGCTCATCGGCTGGTTGGCGCTCTACCGGCGGCCAGAGGTCCATCCTCGCCTCACCGCCGAAGAACACGAGTTGATTGGTGAGGGCAGGGAATCGGCAAGCCCTTCCAAGGTTTCGTGGATCAGATTGCTGGGATACCGGCAGACCTGGGCGATCGCGGCGCCCAAAATCCTGACCGATCCCGTTTTCTATTTCTGCCTTTATTGGCTTCCCAAATTCCTTGCGCAGGATCACAACATTCGGGGAACGGCGATCATACCTTACCTGAGCACCGTTTGGGTGCTTACCGGGATCGGCTCCATCATTGCCGGCTACATTTCTTCCCGACTCATCAAGCGGGGCTGGACCGTGAACTGGGCGCGCAAGGCCGCCATGGCGATTTGCGCGGCGGTCACGCCCATGGTGGTCGTTGCCAGCAAGGCGCACAGTCCTTGGGTGGCGGTTTTGCTGATCGGGGCGGCCCTCGCGGGACACCAGGGTTTTTCCACGAACCTCTTCACGCTGGCTTCTGACCTTTTCCCCAGCCGCGCCGTCGCCTCGGTGGTAGGCATTGGAGGCTTTCTGGGCAGCATGGGTGCGGTGCTGACTTCCGAATTAACCGGGCGGGTTCTTGAGCGGAATCCCAGTTTCTATCTGCCGATGTTCGTCGTGGCGGGGAGCGTCTATATTGTCGCGTTAATCGCGGTCCACTTGTTCACGCCCAAGATGGAACCCGCGCCAATGCGCTGATGGGGATGTGAATGCCGGGAGCTGTTATCTTCCCCTTTCCACGTGACGGGCAGGTGAGTATAATTTGCTCTTGATTGACCGGAGCGCGGCCGCGCGGCAAATTCGGCGGTGAGGCTCTTGTTCTGGACACCATGCAAAAAGCCTTACGCATCATTTTAGGAGCCGCTGTCGTGGGCCTGGTTTTGCACGCGGCCGACCTGGCCACGCGCGATTGCCGGCTAGCTCCCTACGTGTACGACAATTGCATGTGGATGGGTCTCCGCACGCACCTGGGCTTGCCCGCAAGCAGCTTGTTGCGCATGGCGGTTCTGGAGTGCGTGGGGATTGTTCTCGCTTTGGTTCTCTACCTCACCTTCCGGTACGTGTTCCCCTTTCGAAGAGCGATGCCGGCCGCGCCAGATTCCTCCCCGCCGGTCGTTCCCGAGCCGCCGAAAAACTAGGACTTGCCCCGAAGCAAGGATCCCTTAAGCCCGTCGTGCGGTTTTGCTGATCCCCGTGATCTCAACGTGCGGACTTTCAGGAGTACAATAGGAAGTGGAACATTCATGAGTCAGGGCGTCCCAGTGGGAGAAAGGGAAGGCGGTGGCAGAACTCGCGGTCCACTTGCCATCGCTACGGCATTTGAAGTCGCGCTGATTTTCACCGGCATTCTCGTTTACATCTGGCATTGGCAATATACCAGCCCGCGCGCTTGGATGGCGCTCTGGGCCTTGATTCTTGTGAGTCATGTGCTGCATCGAGACACTCTACGCGGCCTCGGCCTGGGACGAACCGACCTCCGAGCCAGCGCGCAGTGGGCGTTGCCGTTGGCCATCCTCCTGTGCCTGCCGTTGCTCTTCTATGGATTTGCACACCACCGCTTAGTGCTTCTTCACCCGACCTGGCAATCCCTTGTTCCTCTGCTCGGCTATGGCAGTTGGTGTGCATTTCAGCAATACCTGACCCAGTCTTACTTCCATAACCGGTTGATGCTGGTCGTTCGCAACCACCATGTGAGTTCCGCTCTCATCGGAATCATGTTCAGCGCCACCCATATTCCCAACCTCATCCTGATGATTGCCACCTTGGTTGCTGGAATTGTCTTCGCGGAAGTGTTCGCCCGCCATCGCAACATTTGGCCCCTGGCGCTGGCGCAGGCGGTCGGCGGGCTCCTCCTCGCCGCCGTGGCGCCGGATGCGCTGATTCATCACCTGCGCGTGGGGCCGGGGTATTTCTTTTACGGGATACGGTAGGGAAGGCAGTAGGCAGAAGGCAGAGAAGATTACGCTATTTCCCTGCTTCTAGCGTCACGCGCGCTGTTCGTGCCGCTTTAGGGGCTTCAAGCCTGCGCGAGGCGCGGGGTCCTGCTCTTCTTTCTTCTTCAAGTCCTTGAACATACGTTCGAGATCGTAATCAAACTGCGCGGCATAGGCCTCCCTGGCCTTGCGCACCTCGTCGACGATTTCGTCTTTCCATTTCATGGTTTATCTCGCTTCCAGGTAAACCTTGGGTTTCACCGAATTCTAATCCCCTCGACTGCTGGCTGCACTCCGTTTGCCACCTGCCACCTACCACCTACGGTCTTCCCTCTTCCGCAGGCGCGGCAAGTAAGGAAGGTCGGCGATCTGGCCTTCGAACTTTTCGGCCCAGCGGCCGGGAATAGCTGTGCCGCACTGGGGGCAAGTGCCTTTCGATGTCAGGCGATAATCCAAAATGTGATAGCCAAACCTTTCAATAAGTAATTCGTGGCACTGGGGGCAGAGTGTGTTCTCAAGGTCGCCAGCTTGGCCCGGCAGATTTCCCGCGTAAATAAACCGCAGTCCCGCCGCGTGGCCGATGGCCGCTGCCCGCGCGAGGTCGCGCGGCTGGGTGTTGGCGGGGTCGGCCATCTTGTAATCCTTGTGAAATGCCGAGACGTGCCAGGGAATGTCGGGAGAAACGCTCGCCACAAATTCCGTAAGTTGCTTGAGCTCGTCGTCGGAATCATTGAAGCCGGGAACCAGCAGGGTGACGATTTCAACCCACAATCCCATTGCGTGCAGGCGGCGGATCGTCTGGAGAATGGGTTCGAGGCGTCCGCCGAGCTGGCGGTAGTGGTGGTCGTCGAAGCTCTTCAGGTCGACTTTGAAGAGATCCACCCACGGTCGCAAGTATTCGAGCACTTGTGGCGTGCCGTTGCCGTTGGAGACGTAGCCGGTCACGAGCCCCGCTGACTTGGCTTCCTTGAAAATGGCGACGGCCCACTCGCTGGTGATCAGAGGCTCGTTGTAAGTGCTGACCAAGACTTTCGCGCCTTGCTGCACGGCGTCGCGAACCATCTCCTGGGGCGTCGTGTGCATCAGCCCTGAGACCGCGCGCGGGTCGCGAAGGGCTTGTGACGTGACCCAGTTCTGGCAATAGGCGCAATGCAGGTCGCAACCGAGCATGCCAAAACTGTAAGCAAGCGCGCCGGGATAGGCGTGATGGAAGGGTTTCTTTTCGATCGGGTCGCACTGTACCCCCGCGGCGTAACCCCAGGGGACCTGTAGCTTGCCCCCTTGGTTGAAGCGGACTTTGCAGATGCCCAGTTGCCCCTCGGGGATGCGGCAGCAATGGCCACAGGCGAAGCAGCGCACAAAGCCCCGGTCGAGCTTTTCGTAAAGCTCGCCTTCGCGAACGTTGGCGTTAAGAACATCCTGGAGCGTGGTCATGAATCACGACCTTCAGAAAGACACGAAACTCGAAATTCGAAACTCGAAATTCGAAGCTCGAAATCCGCCGAGATGCAGGCTGCGAATTTCCCGCCTCGCGATTTTCCCCTACTATTATACCCCTAGCGGCTACGCCTGTTTGGAGCACGTGGCAAGATAAGGGTGCACGACATAAAAGTGGAAGCCGAGGCCCCAGACGTAGTGCGGGCGTGTCGCCCGCTGTGGCGCGGGCATCCTGCCCGTGCGTTGCTGCAATCTGACCCCAGGTTTGTTTCCTGCCACTCCAGGCTTGGGGTTTCGTTGTATGGGGAGAGCGGGACGCTCCCGCCACAGCGGGCGAGACGCCTGCGCTACAACAGTTCGGCGCGATTTTCGAATTTCGGCCTCAGGGTTGTTTCTGCCAGTTTTGGCCGCCGTCTTCGCTGACCCATTGCGAGCCGGAAGCAGTGGTGACAGTGAGATGCTGCGGGTCGTGCAACTGAATGCCCGCGATGCTTTCCTTGACCGTGTTGCCCCCGAAGTTAACGCCGCCCTGTGCCCAAGTGGCGCCCCCATCGGCGGAATGAAAGAGGGCCCCGCCGGTACCGCCCGTCCAAACATCATTGCCGAGGGCGGCAATCACCCGGAACTTGATGCCGTGGGCGATATGGATATGCTCCCAGGTTTTCCCACTGTCCGTGGACCTTTGCACTTTGCCATCGGATGAAACACTCCAGAGGGCAGCGGGCTGACCCGTCGCAAATTCAATATCCTTGTGGGATGCCCGCGTCTGGACCATAGGCGCTTGGGCCATCATTCGGATGCTTGCCTGGGCGGGCACTCGAGGAGCAGTTTTCGCAGGGGTGGCCTCTGCCGGGCCAGCGCCGGTATTTCCTCCTGAAACCTCGACGCTCCGGGTTGTCACGCGCAAAGTTGCCGGACCAGCCTGCGGCTGAGCACTTGCTTTCGCCGCTTCTTCGGATGCGGTCATGGGCGCTGAGGCAGGCGGCAGAGGGGGGGAAGGCGCGGGAAGAACCCTTGCGGTGAGCGCGTTTCCTTCCTTACTTTCTTCGCGCTCAGCGTTCACGCCCGCAATATTCTCAGCTCTCACCGTGGCGGGCGGTCGCGTCGAAGCCAGCAGAGTCACTTGCTGCTTGGCCTTGGCGCGCGCGCCGTGATCCTCCCGGGTCAGATCTTGATGGGGTCCCGGCGCTTTTTTGGTTGCCGCCATTTCGCTGGCGGATTCCCGCGCCTCCGCTTGCGCCTTAGCTTGGGCAGATTCAGGAGGCAGTTGGGCTAACGGTGGCGCTGAGACAGGTTGGGGAGCACTCGTGATGTTCCCTGCCGGAACCGGTGGATGTGTTTCGCTCGAAATCTCCGGATGCCCTTTCCACATGCCGGGGTGCAAGACCACGACGACAGTTAGAGCTCCCAACACCGCTGCCATCGCGCCCCAACGGAGAACGGGCCAGGGGCTCCAACGTCGCCCTGCCGCCACGCCGGCGGGTTCGGCCACCGCACCTTCCGCAGGCAGGGTGAAGGCTGCAACCTCGCGGCATTCCGCACACTGGCTGAGATGATTCAGCACCTGCGTCCGTTCCCTCTCGGTAAGGGTCTTCTCCACAAAGGCCGCGAGCAGGTTAGCGTCGGGATGGTCGGCGCCCTGGAAACCAGCCGGCCCCATAGGAGGGCCGGAAGATTTCGGCGCCTCAGGTTTTGCCTTCAGCCGTGCGAGCGCGATTTTTGGCAATCCGGGCATACTCTAGTACCTAATTGCTTTAGTAAGTACGATTATTTATGGCCCCGGAAGGGCAGGGCTTTAGCCCCGCCGTCCGTGGGCAGAGTTTTGAACGGGCCTTCAGGCCCTGAAGCCGCATCGCTTCAGGGGCTAAAGCCCCTAAAATCAACCCGAGTTCTACGACGGGGCTAAAGCCCCGTCCTTCCACCTGCCTACAAATAGTGTCGCGCATTTCTGCCCCTTGACACTAGTAGCGGTGTCGGTTGTATCGACCGTCCCCCCGGGATCAAGCGAACTCGGCCAGAACCTGTCCCTCCTATTATGGAACGGTTTGCTGGCCTTTTTCTTGCATTAATCGGCGGCGAACATCCACGGAGAGTTCGGTGACCTCGACCTCCATGGCTTGCTCCGCCTCTTTCCGGCTCATGCCGCGTTTCATCAAGCCGGACAGGATCGACTTACGCGTCCAGGCCGTGATCTTCTCCAGCTTACGGCTGATGGTGGATTCGTGCACGCCCAGCAGGCGGGCGATTTCCGCTAGCCGACGGTCATCGAGGTAATAACTGGCCAAAATGAATTTGTCTTCCGCTGCCAGGGAACCGAGCGCTTGATCCGTCGCCTCGCGCAAACGCGCGTCGATGGCCTGGGTGGGGTCGGGCGCCTCAGCCTCAAACTGCGCTCCCGCCTCGGCTTGTTCTTCCAGGCTTACCAACCGCTGTTGGCGGCGAAAGCGATTTACATATTCCTGCGCCAGGACGGCCCGCAGCCAGCCCTCCAGTGAGCCGCGGCCCGTAAATGAGGTCAGCTTGGAGATTCGCCGGCCATCCGTCGTACGCGTTCCGTAAAGATCTGCATAGAGGGAATCCGCCAACTCGCGGGCATTCGCATCCCCCTGCGCGACGGAGTGCGCCGCGTTGAAAAGCTTCTCGCGATAGCGGGTCAAAAAAATCTCCCAGGCAGTCTCGTTGCCTAAGGCGCAGCCGCGAGCCAATGCCAGCTCCTCAACGCGAAGGCGAGTGAGGAAATCCAAGACTTCCGAGGGGCTGGCCGTGGCAGGGAGATATTTGGTAGCGACCTCTTGCAGGACGCCAGCGAAAGCTTGCGGCGTCAGCCCGAATTTCTCCGCTCCGGCTTCGCGGTGAAGCTGGGCCGACAGCGATTCCGGTATGTTGATCTTCGTTGGGCGGGTCGCGGTTTCCTGGCTGCCACTCATGGGATTCGACCTTTGCGCCTCGCCGGTTACTTCTGCGGCCATGCTCTCTATCCGCGCCCGCTGATGCCTGCAAATCTTTCTCCGCCTACCCCCAGCCGGGCGCCCGAGACTTGGATGCAAGAATTATACCCCGAGTCGTTCTTCCCACAGACCGGGACTTACACCCTCGGTCAACCACGCAGGGAGGAGGCTGTGATGAGGGGAAAACAAATACTGACTTTAGGTCTGATGATGACTTTGGCAATTCTGATGGTCCTGCCCATGGGGCCGGGAATTGGCCAGGCGGGGCAAGTTGGGTCCACTTACAAAGTGCTTGCACCCATCAGCCGCGGCAACTTGACCATCTTTCCGGTCGTTACCGATCGCACGCACGACACGCGAAATTTCCTGACCCTCGATGAGGGGGTGCGCTCCGGCGAAGTGATCGTCAGCGAGGCCGGCAGTGTGCGGCCGCTCATTCGCGGACGCGAGCGTTACATTCCCAGCGACGGCGCGGAGGTGAACCGCCTGGTGCTGGTGAACAACTCCGACCGCCCCCTGATTCTGCTGGCGGGGGAGATTGTGACCGGAGGCAAGCAGGACCGCGTGGTGGGCAAGGATCGCATCGTTCCGCCCAAGAGCGACCCTATCGACCTCGCGGTGTTTTGTGTCGAACCCGGGCGTTGGGTGGCGGCCAAGTCTGACTTCGGTTCTTTTCATTCCCAGATGGCGCAGCCCAGTGTACGGCGCAGCGCCATGGCCGATAAAGATCAGCAGAAAGTATGGTCGGAAGTCCATTCCACGGCGCAATCCTTGGCCGTGGAAGCCAGCCCTCCCGCCGCTCGCGCTATCGGAGGGACTTCCTCTTACGCCGGCGTTATGGCCAATGAAGAGGTTAAGCGCCGGGTTGATGCCGTGGCCGTGCCGATTGAACAATCTTACCTGGGGCTGATGCGCGAATTGCGTGAGCGGAACGCAGTGGGCGTGGTCGTGGCGGTGAACGGCCGCATGATCTGGGCGGATATTTTTGCCAGCACGGCGCTGCTGGAAAAATACTGGCCTAAGCTCATCCGCTCCTACGCCGCCGAAGCGCTGACCCAGCCCAGGAACTCCGAGCGTCCCGAGATGAAAGACGCCCAGGCCTTTTTGCAGGATTTCGGAGCGCGGCATGAGACGGAGGAAACCGAGCCCGGCGTTTTTCGGCACACCGAGCTCACGGGCAGCGATTTCACCGCCTTTGCGCTGACCTCGCTCCTGCCGGGAACGGGCTTTGATATTCACATTGCGAAGATGGTGGATTAGCCGGGGTTTCTCACCAAGGGTCTGAAAGGGCGGGGCTTCAGAGCCTGTGTGAAAACCCCGAACACGATGGCTTTTGTAGAGGCGCCCTTCAGGGGCGGCAGTTCTTTCTTCCGCAAGCTGCCCGGCTAAACAGGCTGCGGAAAAACGCGTCGCGGATGTCAATCTGAGCATCGATAGCCGGAGGACGGCGTTCCGTCGTGTCAGAAACGGGTGCCACGGGGTATGACGGAAGGCTAACAGGATGCTGAAAAACTCTTTTTCGGGATAACTATATTGCTAGCCTCTCCTGAAAACAAAGGACTTACCGGTGCCGAAGTAGGGAAAAACAGGCCGCTTTTCGACTTTTTCAGCATCCTGCTAGAGCCTGGAATGCGCTCTTTAGGTGCTGCCAATCACTTTTTCCTTCTGTCCAGATAATGGCTTGCGCCTCCATGATGTTTGCCTTTCTCTGCAGGAGCATTGAGCGTGATCACAGACAGCCGGGGCCATGCCGCCTACCCCAAGACGCTTTTGACTCGTAGGAGCGGAGTGGGATTACCCCTTGAAGAAGCATCGTGTCGCCTCGCGACGTGGCAACGAGATTTCGAATTGCACACGTAAAGTGTTCGCAATCTACTACCAATCACTGTCCGCGGTCAAGGATGTGCGCAGGTGGCGCACACATTCCCTTTTATGTATGCGCCCCACGAACACGGGCGATATTTCTGTCACCGCGTCCTATCCGTGGTCCGTTCTGGCTTCTTAACGGCCCCGCAAGGCGGGGTGTCGGCGCCACCCGCGCAGTTTGGAGACTCCGGCCCCCACCCGCTGATGCTCATTCTTCTCGACCAAGCACGTGCCGACCTAAAGGTCGGCGCTACTCCTCGACCAAGGCACACCCGTTCCGCTTCGCTCATTCCGCCGGAAAACAGCACGGCCAAGTATGACCACGTTGACTTCAGGGGTCCGTCAAAGTCCAATAGGGTTGAAAGGGAC
>JBEKAD010000158.1:0-9516 GCA_050018435.1 Terriglobia bacterium | reverse complement strand
CGACAGTTTTGATCCAGGCCATAGGGCCCTCCCCCAAAGTGTGAATGCTGGCCCATTCTACCCCCAACGCCGCGCCCTTCCAAACTCATGGTGGAAAACCCGAGTTGGCAGGCTCACACGCCGGCAAAACGGCAGAGCGAGGCGGGGCATTTTGTCCCTTGACAAGACGAGCCGATGGGTATAGGCTATACATGCGATGAAGGCCAGGCGCAAGGCAGCCACCCCCGCAAAAGTCTTCCCCAACCACGAGCACGGCCTTGAAATCGACCGACACAAAAAGATGTTAAAAATGAAGAGTGCTCCGGATAGTTTATTGAAAACAAAGGGGCAAAAAAAGTGCTCCGGATGGTTTATTGAAAATAAAGGAGTTTTCGGCTTTTCTGGATTGCTCCATGATTCGAAGGGAGTTAGAAGTTATTTTCACAGATTTCGTTCGCATACAATTGTGCGGCGCCATTTGAGTTTTGGACGGGCTCCTTCACGATTCGGAGCGGCTATGTTACGATGAGAAATTAGCGAAATCTCGAAAGTATGCGAATTGTCTGGGCCCATCGAGGCTTGACAAAACCTTAAAGGCATTTACAAAGGCGAATAGTGAATCACGACACTCCTCAACGACCTCGCATTCTCAGTGGGATGCGGCCCACCGGCAGACTCCATCTTGGCAATCTGGTGGGGGCTCTCCAGAACTGGGTGAAGTTGCAAGATGAATACGACAGCTTTCACTTCGTCGCTGACTGGCACATGTTGACGACTGGCTACGAGAATACGCTCGATTTGCGCCAGGACACCTGGGACATGGTTACGGACTGGCTGGCCTGCGGGCTTGACCCCTCCAAGGCCACGTTTTTTGTCCAGTCGCGCTTGCCGGAACACGCGGAACTGCACCTGCTCTTTTCCATGGTTACACCGCTCAGTTGGCTGGAGCGTGTGCCTACATACAAAGAGCAGCTTGAAAACATTCGCGACCACGACATCAACACCTATGGCTTTCTCGGCTATCCCCTGTTGCAGGCCGCCGACATCCTGATGTACAAACCGCGTTACGTTCCCGTGGGTGAAGATCAAGTTCCGCACGTGGAGCTGACACGTGAAGTGGCGCGGCGGTTCAACGATGTCTTTGGTGAGGTCCTCCTTAGGGGAGAGGGAGAGCACGCAGCGGACGATCCCTATTGGGACGGGCTTGCAACGAGCACCGGTCTCGGCGCCTTTGCTGCCGGCGTGCTGGCCGCGAAGGATAAGATCAGGGCAATCAAGGAAGCCTTTCGGCGGGCTCCGTTGGACTTAAGAGCACTCTATCTCAACCGAGATCTCGGGGCGATGCACGAAATCTTCCCCGAGCCCGAAGCTCTGCTCACTTCCGCCCCGCGGCTGCCGGGCACGGACGGCCGCAAGATGTCGAAGAGTTACGGCAACGCGATTTTCCTGACCGACGCACCGGACGTGATTTGGAAAAAGCTCGCCACAATGGTGACTGATCCGGCGCGCAAGCGCCGCACGGACCCCGGCGACCCCGAGAAATGCCCCGTATTCGATCTGCACAAGATTTTCTCCGCTCAGGGGACAATCGATCGCGTCAATCGCGAGTGCCGCACGGCGGAAATCGGCTGCTTGGACTGCAAAAGGCTTGCGACCGGGCATCTAAACACCTTTCTCGACCCCATCCAACAGCGCCGAAAGCCCTACGAGCAAAAACCGGAGCTCGTTTGGGAGATCCTAGAGGATGGAACGGAGCGAGCCCGCAAGGTTGCACGGGAGACGATGGCCGAAGTTCGCAAGGCGGTAAATCTCACCCCATAAGGGGCGGATGGGCAGATGATGAAGTCAAAAGGCAAAAGTCAAAGCGCAAAAGTCAAAAGTGAGAACATCCCCGGCTTTGCCTTTTGCCTTTTGCGTTTTGACTTTTGACTTTTCTATGATTGACGAGCCCGGCAGTGCCAACTCGGAAACACCCACCCCCGAAGGCCAGGGAGACGTTCCTGCTGCTCCGGTGGCCAAGCGTGTGACGCATCTTGCGCCGCCGCCGCCGCCCGTAAAGGTCGGAATCTACGAGGGCCCACTCGATCTGCTGCTCGATTTGATACGCAAGCAGCAGATCAATATCTATGACATTCCCATTGCCAGAATTACCCAGCAATATCTTGACTACCTGCACATGCTGGAGGAATTGAATATCGACGTGGCAGGGGAGTTCATCTTCATGGCGGCCACACTGATTTACATCAAGTCGCGCATGCTTCTGCCCCCCGACCCGACGGCGCCATCCGATGAACAAGGAGATCCGCGCGAGGAATTGGTGCACAGGCTTCTTGAGCACGAGCAGTTCAAGAACGCCGCGGAAATGCTCAACTCGAAACGCCTTTTGGAAGACGCCATGTGGTCGCAGCCGGGTATCGGGGAATTTGCCGAGGCTGAGGACGAGCCCGGGCTGGTGGTGTCAGTATTTGACCTGATTTCTGTGTTCCGTGAAATCCTGGAACGCGCCAAGAAACGGCAGCAACTCCAGATCCGGCGAGAAGAAGTTACCGTGGCGCAGATGGTTGAGCACGTCAAGCAGGTGCTGCGCGCACGCCCGGGTCCGGTTCCGCTGGAGGATTTGATCGGCGACTTTCTCTGGCGGCAGGCGTTGATCGCCCTGTTCCTGGCATTGCTGGAGCTGGTTCGGTTGCGTGCTGTACTGCTTCGGCAAAAGGATTTATTTGCCGCGATCACGGTCGCCCGGAGCAAAAGGTTTGAAGAAATTCTGGCGGCCACAACCGCGGAGGAACTGGCCGCAGAACTGGACGACGAAAGTGTAAAGGGTAAAGTGTGAAGGGTGAAGGATAAAGTCTGAAGGATGAAGGATAAAACCCTTGCTGACCCTTTAGCTTTTACCCTTTAACCCTCACCTTTAACCTTTCTAAGAACCAAGGACAACGGACAAAGGACTACGGACGAAGGACAAAGGACAACGCAAGACCTTTCTTATGCTGAATGACGACATTCTCAAGGCCCTCATCGAGGGCATTATCTACGTCGCGCCAGAACCCGTCACTCTCGACGGCATCGTCAAAGTTCTGGAAGGCGAAGAGCGCGAGCGGGTCAAGGCCAAGCTGGAAGAGCTGGTGGCCGACTACGAGCAGAACGCGCACGGGATACAAATCCGGCAGGTGGCGAATGGTTATAAGTTCTCGACCAAGGTCGAGCACCACGAAATCCTGCGGAAATATGTGAAGAGCCTGAAGCCGCCGGTCCGGCTTTCCAAGCCGGCGCTGGAAACGCTGGCAGTGATTGCCTACCGGCAGCCTGTGACGTTGCCGGAAATCGAGGAAATTCGCGGCGTGGATTCAGGTGGCGTGATCCACACCCTGCTCGAAAAGAAATTGGTGGTGACATCGGGCCGCAAGAGCGTGGTGGGTCGGCCAATCCTTTACCGCACTTCCAAGGATTTCCTGGTGCATTTCGGGCTAAAAGATGTGGGAGAGTTGCCCAGCCTGAAGGAATTCGAGGAATTGGCGAAGCGCGCCCTGGGTTCAGAGTGGGCCACCGGAGAAGCACCGGAAGCAACAAGTGGAGCCACCGCCGCTCCCAGCGCAGAGGCCGGCACCGCGGCGGTCGAAGGAACCCCGGAAACTCCGCAGCAGGCATCGCTTCCTGTTGCCGAACGGACCACGCCTTTAGAAAACGCGGCAGCTACCGAAGCTGCTCCAGCAGCAACGGAGGAAACCGGCGCGGTGAGTGCCGAAGAACCGCCAAGTTGTGAACCCGTCCCCGCGGGCGGTGAACCAGCCTCTGCGGCGCCGCTTCCGGCACCCACACCTTTGGCGGCAGAGGTCAAGTCCGAGGGTAGCCAGGAAGCTGCGCCGCTGGCGGGCGAACCGACGGAGGCTTCACCCCACAGCGAAGAAACCGCCGCCCCCCCGGCTTCCCACGAGGAAGGGAAGTCTGATAGCTGAGCACGAACCTCGGACTCCGGACCCTGGACTTCGGACTTTACTCATGCAACAACGCCTTCAGAAAATCATCGCTGATGCCGGCATTACCTCACGCCGTAAGGCTGAGCAGATCATTCTGGAAGGCCGCGTCACCGTTAACGGAAAAGGCGTCTCCAAGCTCGGGTCGAAGGCTGACCTGGACCGGGATCAAATTCGTGTGGACGGCCGCTTGTTGACCCGCCCCACCGAAAGTGTCTACTTGCTTTTGAATAAGCCGGTCGGTTACGTTTCCACGGTCAGCGACCCGCAGGGGCGTCCGACCGTGGTTTCGCTGGTGCGCGGGATCAAGCAGCGCGTCTATCCGGTCGGCAGGCTGGATTATCACTCCTCCGGCTTGATGATTTTGACCAACGATGGCGAGTTGGCGAATTTCCTGATGTCGCGGGCATCGGCTGTCCCGAGGTCTTACCAAGTGAAGTTGGAGGGCCGGCCGGAAGCCGCGGACATTGCCAAGCTCGAGAGCGGCATCGCGCTCGACGGCCGGCGAACCGAGCCCTGCCAGATTCGCGCCCTCGGACAGGGCGACAAACCTTGGTATGAAATCACCCTGGTGGAAGGCCGATACCATCAGGTCCGTCGTATGTTTGAGCGCATCGGTAAAGGAGTGGTAAAGTTAAAACGCGTGCGGATAGCGTTCCTGACGGACAAGGATTTGGCGCCCGGCCAGATGCGTCACCTGAAGCGCGCGGAAGTCTCGCGTCTGAAAGCATGGAAGGGAGAGAAAGAGAAAGGTAAAGGATAAAGTGTAAAGGGTAAGGGCTAAGTTGACCACACACCACCCTTAACCTTTAAACTTCACCCTTTACACTTTTAGGTCCCCATGCCGCGATCCTCGATTTACGATATTCTTCCTCCGTGGTCCAGCCGCATTCGACCCTACCCTCCCGGCAAGCCGATTGAGGAAGTCGAGCGCGAACTGGGGCACACGGCCATCAAGCTGGCGTCCAACGAAAATCCCCTGGGGCCTTCCCCCAAGGCCCAGGAAGCCATCCAGAACTACCTCAATCATATTCATTTCTACCCGGACGGAAGCGGATATTACCTGCGGAAGAAACTCTCGGAGATTCATGGCCTCCCCCCGGACCAGATCATTCTGGGTGCGGGTTCCACCGACCTAATTGAGTTGGCGGCAAAGACCTTCCTTTCCGGCAGCGCGGATGAAGCGATCACTTCCGAATCGGCTTTCTATATGTACCGGCTGGCCGTCGAAGACATGGGCGCAGGACTGGTGCAGACGCCGATGCGCGATCTGACCTTCGATTTGGCCGCGATTGCCCATGCCATCACGGCGCGCACCAAGGTGGTTTACCTCGGCAATCCCAACAACCCGACGGGCACCGTCTTCACGGCCGAGGAGCTTGACCGCTTTCTTGCGTCAATTCCGCCGCGCGTCCTCGTGGTGCTGGATGAGGCCTATTTTGAATATGTGCAACGGCCGGGTTATTCCCGCTCGGTGGATTGTGTGCGCGCAGGGAAGAACCTTCTGGTGCTGCGGACCTTTTCCAAGGTGCATGGCCTGGCGGGAATACGATTGGGGTACGGCATGGGGCACCCGGAACTCATCGAGTGCTTGCAGCGCATTCGCTCACCGTTCAACGCCTCGAGTCTGGCGCAGGTGGCGGGCATGGCGGCGCTTGACGATAGCGGGCATATCGCAAAGTCGGTGGAGAGCAACCGCCGGGAGATGAAATTTCTGACCGGCGAGCTGACGCTCGCAGGGGTGCGCTACACGCCTTCCGCCGGGAACTTCCTGCTTATTGACACCGGCCGGGATTGTGAAGAAGACTTCATCCGTTTGCTGCACGAAGGCATCATCGTGCGGCCCATGAAGCTTTACGGTTTCCCCACCTGCCTTCGCGTAACGGTGGGAAGACACCAGGAAAACGAGCAGTTTCTCGAAGCGCTGCAACGAGTGCTTGCGAAAGCAGAATCTAGAAGTTAGAAGCTAGAAGTTACAATGGGGAAGGGTAGCGCGGACCTGTTCTGTAGGTCCGCGGCTTTTCCATGCCCATAGGGGACGAGCCGCGGACTTCTAAATTCCAACTTCTAACTTCCAGCTTCTTAATTTATGCCCGACCCCATCAGAGAAATTCTCGAGCAGGGCAAGACGCTGGCGGTGGTGGGTTTGTCTTCAAAGACCACGCGCCCGAGCCACGGCGTGGCCGCTTACATGCAGCGCCATGGGTATCGGATTATTCCCGTGAACCCCCATGAGGAATCGGTGTTGGGTGAGAAGTGTTATGCCTCACTCGATGCGGTGCCCGAGGCATTCGACGTGGTGGTGATTTTCCGCCGTTCGGAGTTCGTGCCGGAAGTTGTGGAAGCCGCAATTCGCAAGGGCGCGAAGGTGGTGTGGATGCAGGAAGGGGTGGTTCACGAGCAGGCTGCCGAGCGCGCCCGCGCCGCTGGCCTCAAGGTGGTCATGGATAGATGCATTTTGAAGGAACACGCCAAGCGCTTTGTGGCCGAAAGGATTTAAGCGGAAAGAATCTCTTGCGACAAGTTGTGCGATAATTCGAGCCAGGAGTTGAGATGAAACTGCTGATCACCATTTATCAGGACGAAGATGGCGTTTTCATTGCTGAATGTCCATCCATTCCCGGCTGTGTGAGTCAGGGGAAATCCGAAGTGGAAGCGGAGATAAATATCCGCGATGCCATTAAGGAATGCCTGGAGGTGCGCGCTGAGAAAGGCCTGCCGCTGACGGTGACAACACGTGAGGTGGAAGTTGTAAGCTGATGCCGCCCGTTCCGCTGCTTCGACCGCGCGAAGTGGTGGCAGCCTTCCAGAAGCTTGGGTGGGAGGTCGCCCGCCAAAGGGGCAGTCACATCATTCTCACCAAGACCGGCCACATCGCCACGCTTTCTGTTCCCCATCATCCTGAGGTTGCGCGCGGAACGCTACGCGCGCTAATCGCGAGAGCGGGCATAACCGTGGAAGAATTCCTTCGTGCAGCCAGTGGCTAAGGGAAATAGGCACCGCGCAAATTCGTGACCCGCGGGCTAAAGATGATCTACGAGCCCTGCCGAACGCGCCCGCGCCGCCGGCCTCAAGGTAGTCATGGACCGATGCATTCTGAAGGAACACGCCAAGCGCTTTGTGGCCGAAAGGATTTAGGGGGCACGATTACAAGAAAAGCACACGGTCAGAACGGCACTGACCGTGGCTAGCGTTATGGTTTTTCGCGGGTGGCGCATACGTTGCTTTTCATGTATGCGCTCCAGCAGCACACGCAACCTCGCTGTCCACGCGTCCTAACCCTGACCTGTCCTGGCTTCTTAACGGTCGCCGACATCAAAGGCAATGTCGGCGCCACCCGAGCATTCATGTTCGTGCTGACCCCCTCACCCCCACGACCTGCAAAACGTGGGGCCCCCTCCGCCTTGCGGTCCCCCCTCTCCCCCAAAGGGGCGAGGGAAGAAGAAGGCTTAGTTTTGGCGTCTGCGATCTCCCGCAGGGACGCCCTTTCGGCGAGGCTTGGGCGCGGGTGTACTCTGGGGCGGCATGCCATTCTACAAGCCGACTGGAATGAGCCGTCAACTCCCACAAGTCCCTTCGGGAAATCGCCGACCCCAAAGTTCAGGGGTCTGCGCCAGCATGCCGATGAGGTTGAAAGTTGAAAGTCGAAAGTTGAAAGTGAGCCAGCCGCTCAGATTGTTGAACACATTCTGCATACACTTCCGGGGTAAGAATCTACGCTTTTTCCGAGACTGCGCTCAGAGCTTGTGACTTTTTCGATTTGTAGGCCATTTTCGGGTGCTTAAGTCTTTTGTTTTCAATCCCGACTTACGCGCGAATTTAAAAAAGTCACAAACTCTCAGAAAAAGAGGCCCCTTGCGGGGCAACTGGATGGCGCAATGGGAGCTCGGCAACATCGACAATTTTTTGTCGATGTTTGGTCGTAAGCGCCTAATATGTTTCGAAAAGAAGGAAGAAATGCCTTCGCCGGGAACTTGAATTCAGCATAATGGAGCATGATGCACAACGACCCGCAACCATCCCGTCCGAGAGGGAGTCTGCTTCTGCGGGTTGTTTTGCTCGTCTTTGGCGGGCAGATGGTCATATTTTACGTTCTCGACAACCTATTTCTGAGTA
Source organism: Terriglobia bacterium (assembly GCA_050018435.1). Classification (GTDB taxonomy): domain Bacteria; phylum Acidobacteriota; class Terriglobia; order UBA7540; family UBA7540; genus Bog-366. The sequence continues at coordinate 1,447 of JBEKAD010000158.1, read as the reverse complement.
GAGATTCGGTCTTTGCCGTTTTCGTCGACGGCGGCTGGGACTACAAGTTCTTTCATCAGGGGGCCCAGGCGTGGCTTGCTGGCCGCGATCCATATGGCGTGTCCGGCTTTGTAACACCGCCGCTGTCGCTGATCATTCCGTCACTGCTTTCGCACTTATCCCTTGATCGCGCGACCTTGGTGTTTGTCTGCTGCAATCTGGTTCTGGTCCCTCTGTCGCTCTGGTGGTACGCGGGTGCGCTGCGGCTGCAACGGCAGGAGCGGGTGCTTCTCCTTGTTGTGGCGACACTGTTTATTTCGGCGCAGGAGTGTATGCGCGGCGGCAATATGGATGGAGTGATGTTTGCTCTCCTGGTCGCGGCGTTCAGCGTTCGTCACCGTCTTAACGGTGCGTTCTGGCTCGCGGCCAGCATAGCAATCAAGCTTTATTCGATCATCCTTCTTCCCGTTGCGCTACGGCGGCGGCAGTGGCGCTTCGCTGCGCTCACCGGGGCAGTGACATTGATATTACTTCTTCCCTTCTACCGGCTATGGCCTTCGGCGCTGCATTCGATGATCGCACGCAACGCCCGCGATACCCGTGTTTCGATTGCTCCTGCGGCCCTGATCTTTCCGATGCTGGGAGGATATGGCAATGTCGGGAAGGGCCTCTCCCTGGCGTTTTGGGCGATAACCTTTATCGTGGTGCTCTATCGCGACCAGGGGCGTGAACTCACACCCCGCACCCTGGCGCGCTATATCCCCTGGATGTTCGCCTTACCCGCGCAGGTCTTCTCGTACGAGGCAGTGTTGGCCCTGGCGGTCCTGGCGTCGATTGTGGCAACCGCTTGCGAACGTTCGTTGCGCCGGGAGGAATATGGCTGCTTCATGGGATTCCTGCTGCTGGGAATTCATGTCGAACACGCGACCAGCCTTCTGCCATTGTCCTATGCGACGTATCAATTTTTCTGGAAATACCAAGCGGTGGTACAGTCTCTCGGAGTCGTTATGATGATGCTGGGCACGTGCGCGGAGACCTTCCCTGGAGGACCGAAGAAAGATGAACGGGAGAAGGAATTGAGCAGGTAGCGACTCTCAGTGCAGTCCTGACCGTGGGCTTTTCTCGTGCCCGATACCCCCGCGGCAATCGCACGTCGTCAATCGGGATGGGGCGCGTAGGAAGTCTTCAATTGTCAGTTTTCAGTTGTCAGTAACAGTGGGTGGTAGGGCGGAAGCTGACCGCTAGTCCGAAGTTACCCTGACAATTGGCCCTAAATTCTGGGTGAAGCCTCTGATTATGCAGGGGTTGAGAAGAATCGCGAATTTCCATATGTTCCCATGTAAATATAAATATTTCGCTTGACAGTTCTGATTTGTAGTGTATAGTAGCTCCCATGTACATCGAAACCGTCCCCAATCGCAACTCCCCACCCGCCATCCTCCTCCGCCAAGGCTGGCGCGCAGGCCGC
>JBEKAD010000157.1:0-16589 GCA_050018435.1 Terriglobia bacterium | reverse complement strand
AGGGCTGGAGAACGGAAAATGGGGTGACCTTCCTAACCCAGGCCGCTGGCCTGGGCTTTGCTAGGCCGCCCCTTTGGGGCTGAATGCGCGCACCCGCGGTGTCCAGCAGAAGATGTGGGACATGATCAGTTGGGGGAGAGGGGGAACCGCAAGGCGGAGGGAGCCCCACGTTTTGCGGGTCGTGGGGGTGAGGGGGTCTCTCCGGAACAAATTGATGAATAATTTCCTCAAACCCCTATCGGTCGTTGCTGTACAAGATTCGGCATGGAGGGCTTTCTGCCGCGAGCTCGCTCTCCCCAAAGGAAATGGCTCCCCACCCCGTTGCTGAGGCTTGATGCGAATGCGCAGTCAGGTTCGGGAATCTTTTGGGGACTTTCCATGGTAATGCGGCATCAGCGCAAAGGTTTGCACATCCAGCCGGGACCTCGAACTTGGACGGCCTGTAACCCACTGAAATTAAATGTCGGAATTTATGTCGATATTTGGAACGTCGCGTGCTCTGCACTAAGCCGGAGATCGACTAAGCCCATTGGAGGTGTGCATGAGAAGAGCATCCCTTACACTTGCACTTTGCTTACTGTTGTTACCTGTCGTTGGCTTAGCCGACACGATTGACTTCAGCACATCAGGGTTGGGGATCGGGGGTACGATCACTGTCCAAGGAGGGACGATCACCGGAGTGGGGATCAAGATTGGCGGAGTTGAGGGCATGAGTACTCCTTCTAACGCAGGTCCGGTTTTTCCGGTTACTGGTGGGACCTTGAACTTTACGGGAAGTGCCATGGCGTTTCAGATGCTTGGGGGATATGGTTATTACTCTTTCTCGCTCGGCACCCTTAGTATCACGGGCGGTGTTTCGGCTGTGGGTGTTGCCAACAATACGACTCTCATGAATTATGTTCCCCCCACTGGTAGCGTAATAGTCCTCGCCACAACACCCACCGGAATTTGGAATGTTATGCCGGGGGGACCTGATACGAAGGATTCTAATTTGCTGACATTCTTCGGCGAACCCTCGGGAGGAGACTGGGAGTTCGGGGGGAACGTAAGCACGTTTGCGGGACCATCCTGTGCAATACACAACACGTGCGGGAGTAGCGGCTTTAGGCTGACGGCAGCCGGAAGTACCGACATCCAGGATACGCCAATTACACCTGAGCCACTAATTACACCTGAGCCAGTAACCTCCTCGCTTTTGGGTTTGGGCGTGTTTGCGCTTCTTGGCCTTGGGCGTCGGCGCCGCTAAGCGCCTTGAATTCCGGGTCCTCAGACGGTAAGAGAGGCGAGGGGCGCGGGCAAAATTTAGAGATGCTGAATCCCCGGCCACCGTAAGGCGGTGGCCGGGGATTTGTGTTTTTGCACACCTCGGCGCGCAAGCAGAATTGGTAGGGGCACGCCATGGCGTGCCCCTACGCGAATTCTCAATGGGTCACAACCCCGTAAATTGTAGGGATGCTGTGATTCGGAGCGTGCCCCGAACGGATAACGTCTTGTAAGGATTTAGCAGTGATTTTTCACTGCGGAAGGGCAGGATGTGGGCGAACTACTGACGTCCCGACCGTTGGCCGAGCACAACTCGCCCCTACTGGTGAGAAATCCCGATCAGAAGGCGATTGCGCGGGCGTACCGGCTTTCCCGTCGCCCAGCTTTACCCTTTTCCGAGGTCCGTCAGTTGCTTGCGAATCTCCTGGACCTTTTCGTATCCGGGGTCTAATTTAAGAACTTGCCGGAACTGCGTGGCGGCAGCCGCGGAATCCTTCGACCGCAGATAAGCTATCCCGAGGTGGTAGTGGAAGGTGGGATTGTCCGGCGTCTGCGTGAGGGCTTTCTGGAGGAGATCGATTGCAGACCCGTAGGCCCCTTTCATGACATAGGCCCAGGCGAGGGTATCGGCGGTGCTCGGGGACTCCGGCAGGCTGTTGCGCGCGGTCTGTGCCAGGGAGAGCGCTACGTCCACATTTCCCCCATGCTCGAGAAGCAGGAACGCAAGGTTGTTTGCCCCTAACCCGTACCCGGGATCAATCTGCATGGCCTTCTGATAAGCTTCCTCGGCCTTCTGCCAGTTCCCGGATTTCTCTTCTAGAACACCCAAGACCGAATAGGCTCGCACATCGCGGGGATTCTGCTGGATCGCGCGCTCGGCGCTGGCCAGGGCCTGGGGGAGCGAACCGCGGGCGGCTTGGGCATCGGCAAGCATGAGGAAGGCACTAACGTTGTTGCGATCGAGTTCGACGGCCTTCTCCAAAGCGGCTTGCGCCTTCTCGAAATTCCGGAGGCCGAAGAAAGCCTGCCCGAGCATCAGATAATAGGCGCTACTATTCGGCGCCCGCGTGATCTGGTCCTGGATCCGGCTGATGATGACGTTGGCCGGCCTTTTCTCGATGGCATAGGTCTGCAATAATCCGCCCAGAGCCTCTGTGAACGCGGGGTTAATGCCGAGGGCCTGATCATAAAGTGCCTCAGCCTCTTTATATTTTTTCTGAACTGTCCGGATCTCGCCCAGCCGCGTATAAGCAAGCGGGTCGTGCGGCGCCAGTTCGATAGCCTTTTTTAGGTCCGCCTCCGCTCCGGCCAAGTCTTGCCGACGCGCTTCCACTACAGCGCGTACGTTGTAGCCCCCGGGGGAAGTGGGCTGAGCGGTAATCAGCGCCTCAGCGCTTCTCGCGGCTTGTTCAAGGTCGTTTTGCTCCAGCCCAAGTTTTGCGAGAGCCTGCTGCGCCGGGGCCAGGTTGGGTTGCAGCTTTACGGCTTGCTGCCACTCGGTGTGTGCCTGCTCAAGATAGCCGGCCCTCACATAGGCGACGCCCAAGTTGTAATGCCCAGGAGCATTGTTCGGGTCGGTCTTGAGAGCCGACTGGAACAAGGGGATGGCATCGTTCGCCCGACCCTGGTTAACCCAGATCTGCCCTCTGGCGACGAGGGCCTCGGTGGCGGCTGGATTCTCCTTCAAGATCTGGTCGTTGACCTTGGTTGCTTCGTCCAGCCGATTGCGCATAATGAGAAGCTGGACGTAGTTCATTTTGACCTTGACATCCTTGGGGTGCTCTTGGCAAAGGGCGCCAAACTCCTCAAGGGCCTTGTCCATCTTGCCAGTCTGAACGTAAAACTCACCGAGCATCCGGTAGCCGTCGGAGTTGTCGCTGAAGGCCTGCTTCGCCCGCTTCAAGACTTCGACAGCCTCATTCTCTTTCTGATCCACCAGGTAAACACGCGCCAAGGCTCCGCGAGGGGAAGGGTTCTTGGGATCCAGCTCGATAGCGTGCTGGAGCTGCTGCTCCGCTTCTTGGAACCGGCGCTGTCCGGCGTAGAAGGCTCCTAACGCCATTATCGGGGTCGATGATCGGGGGTCCAGGGTTATCGCCTTTCTATAGCTGTCCTCTGCCGCCGAAGGCTGCTTCGCGATCAGTTCCAGCATGGCCAAGTTTATGTAAGAACTGGACTGGTTTGGGGCAAGCCGAATGGCCACCTGCATTTCGTCCAGCGCGCCCTGAGGATTGCCCGTCGCCGCAATGGCGTTTGCCAAGAGCGTGTGCGCATCCACGTTCTGCGGCTCCGCCGCCAGGACGAGTTTTGCCCTGTCTTCTGCCTTCTGGGATTGCCGGGCGGCGAGCAGTACTCTCCCCAAATCGATTTGGGCTTTCCAATTCCGCGGAGCCAGATCAACCGCCCGGGTCAGCTCCACGTAACCTCCCTGCCACATTCCCAGCTTCATGTAGCACTGCGCCAACTGGTAGTGAGCGTCCGCATACTGCGGGTCTATCTTGATCGCGTTTTGGAGCTGGATTGCGGCCTCGCGATATTTCCCTTTTTGGGAGTAACCCACCGCGCTGTTGTAGTACTTCTGCTTCCTGACGTTAGGATCCCGCCAGGAGCAGCTCGCAAGGAAGGTTACGATCAGGGTAAGTCCCAGAAAGAAAGGGAGTAAAGATCCGAGTCTGTTCTTTGTGAATGCAAGTTTCCACATAAAGGACCGATGCGCCCCCCAAGAAAGCTATGTATCGATGGCAACTCCTCATCAATGCACGTACACAGCCAAGGCAGCGACCTTCTCTCACTTCGCGGATGGAGTCCTCCCATGGCTCCCAAGCAAGGGGCCATCGGGCGTTTCGGATCAGAGCCCAACCACAGTGACCTACTGCCTAGCTCCAGCAAGGGTTTCCGCCGCGGCCTTCCTGGCAGGAGGAGTCCATCCCCACGGGAGGCGCCCCGCCACAGCAGGTATCTGCCCTTTCGGAGACAGTTGCACGTAACACCCTAATTCCTCCCAAGAAAGTGAACATGGTTGCATTGGTTTGCACTATGAAGGAAAACTCGTTCCACTAAGTGGACGAGTCTTGGGTCTCTGCGTTCGGGACTAGGACACCCGATGCGGATTCTGCATCTGGCCGACAACAAGGACGTTGTGGGAGACGAACGCGTTTCTTGGTGCGCTTTCCGGAACATTGGCCTGCCCCTTGCTATTCAGAAGACCGTCAAGCTCCAGATTTCAGAAAGGAACGCCTGTCACGTGGCAAGGGAACTAAGCGGCCCCGACGCAGCAGGGACGACCGGCAAGTCCATGGCAGTGGATCCCGACGATCAGGTCTTCGTCAATCTTGTCAGTCCGTCTGCACGACCCCTTGAGCGCATCATTGTCGAGATTGCGCCGACCAACATCCCCGTGCTCATCATAGGAGAAAGCGGCTCCGGCAAGGAAGTGGTCGCCCAGCGAGTGCATCGGCTTTCACGTCGCGGAGATGAGCCATTCGTGAAATTGACGTGTGCCCGTCTTTCTCTGAACGATTTGGACCAGCTTCTGGGTGGGAAAAAGGCAGCCGGCATAGTCAAGCGCCTGTCTGACGCCGGGACAGTTTTGCTGGATGAGGTCAGCGACTTGGAGCTGGCTTGCCAGCCAAAGCTGCTCCACGTTCTTCCGGACGGCGATGCAGGGTCACAGTATCCTTGCTTGCGGGCGCGTATTATTTCCTCCAGTAGTCGAAACATCGAGGAACAAATCCGCAACGGACGCTTCCGGGAGGAACTTTATTACCGACTCAATGGCGTCTGCCTTCGGCTGCCACCCCTGAGACATCAAAAGGAAGACATCCCGGCTCTTGTCGATTTTTTCCTGACGAAGTACGCACGACAATTTGGGCGGCCAAAGCCGATTTTCAGCACGAAAGCGATGGGCAGGTTCCTTGACTACCCTTGGCCGGGAAACATCCGGCAATTGGAAAATGCGGTGAGGAACATCGTCGCTTTGGGCGACGAGCGATTGGCACTTGGGGACCTGGAGTCGATTGGCGCCGATCCTGGCTCTCGCGGCGAGGCGGTCCAAAAATTTTCCCTGAAGGAGGCAGCCCGGGCAGCCTCGCACCAGGCAGAACGTGAGTTGATCTTGAAGGCTCTGCAGCGGACGCACTGGAACCGCAAGCGTGCGGCACGCGAGCTTCAAATCAGTTACAAGGCATTGCTTTACAAAGTGAAGCAAATCGGGATGGAAGATATGGCCGAGTCTTCGGGTCCCAAAGGACAAGACCTATGAGCAAACCTCACGTCCCCGTCATTATCCTTTTGTTATGCCTGGGGTTAACCGGACTGTTCGCACAGCAACAGAAGGCCCCCGCCAACCGACAGACCAGCGCCGGGGCTGGAGGAGAGAACCCGCAAGCCAAGGCTGAAGTAGACGTTGCGCCTGCTACCTATGTAATCGGGGCCGAAGACATTCTTGACGTAAATGTGTGGCAGGAACCGAATGTCTCGCGAAGCGTCCCCGTGCGTCCGGACGGAAAGATTTCGATACCCCTTGTGAATGATATTCAAGCGGCAGGACTGACGCCCATGCAGCTCGCCGCCGCCATAACCGAGAAGCTGAAAAAGTTCCTGACCAACCCTCAGGTGACCGTTACGGTTACGGCGATCAACAGTCAGAGGGTTTTTGTGATTGGTGAAGTGAGTCGGCCAGGGCCCATGGCCTTGCTCCCGAATATGACGGCTCTCCAGGCGCTCTCCACGGCAGGGGGACCAACCCAATTCGCTAATCAAAAGCGCGCCTATGTGATGCGGCACGAGGGGGGAAAGGATTCTACTTACCCGCTGAACTATCGTGCCCTGCTCCGCGGAGACATGCGCGGGAACATTGTCCTGAAAGCTGGGGACACTATTGTGGTCCCTTAGGGGTTTGGGGTGATGAGGAAGATCTGTTGGTTATTGGCGATGGTGGCACTAATGGGATTGTGGACTACTAGGTCGTGGGCGCAACAGGGTAACCCGCCGACGGGTCAGGCAGGATCGACTACGGCTTCTCCCACTTCCCCCGTCGGGCCGAGCCAGACTCCTGTGACTGCTGCGAGTCCGATCGAGGGACAACCCCCTGCATCCACGCCCATGCCCCCTCTGAGCGGGGTGCAAGTGCTGGCCCCCACCTTTGGGGGAACGTCTCAGAGTTATATGCTACCGGCACTTGCTTGCACAGAGTACGCCACCACCAGTCCGAGCGGGATCAATCGCAACTCGGGTCTTTTCAGCCAAACCTCATGTGACGGCAACCTGACCTTGCAAAGGGTCGGTAGGAGCACCCAGTTGAACTTGGACGTCACCGGCGGAGGTTTCTACTATAACCGCCCCTACGAGACGGGGACTAAGCGGGACGGGACCGAGGGAGGACTGGCAGTGTTCGAGAGGGTAAATGGGCGCCGGTGGAACTGGCTGGTGGGGGATCAGGGCACTTACCTGCCCGAGGGCTCCATGGGATACGGAGGAGGTGCCGGTTTATCGAGTTTTGCAGGAGGTATGGGAGGGGGGGCGATAGCCAGCGCGCCCGCGCTGAATAGCGCGTTCTCGCCCAACCAATCCATTTACGGCGGCATGGACCGGCGGTTCAGCGACCTAGCCTTGAGTGAGTTTACCTTCGTCGTGGGTCCACGAACCACCCTCACGGCCACGGCAATGTTCGGGACCCTTCAGTTCCTCACGCCCGGTAACACTGATGATAGGTACTGGACCCTCATGGGGGGCTACAACCGCACTTTCGGCCGGAGCAACACATTCGCAATGAACTGAAGAAATGCATTTCAACTTCGGCGCCTCCCAGGGGGGAATGCTCACTCGCGGGGCGTCGATTCTCTACGGCCGCCAAGTCAGCCCCAAGCTCACTGTGGAGCTTTCCGTGGCGCCGATGGCCCGTGAGATCTCCGTACCCCAGACCGGCGCGACGACCACACTCCCGACCGGCGCGACGACCAATTTTTTCATAGGGACCTACGATTCCTTGGGCTACCGTGCCCTGCATTGGGATGGATCGCTCGGGTTTGACCGGAGCCAAACCGGAGGCGCGGGGGTCCAGGCGGGAGTGGAAATGACCATGGTGGCGGCGTCGCTTGGCCGGCAGTTGTGGCGCCGGGTGCATGGGAGCCTGAACGTGTCGTATGCGAACAATCGGGCTATGGCGCAGAGCTCATCCGGTGGCCCTCGACCCACATATGATTACGTGCAAGCCGGGGCGAATCTAACTCATGAATTGGGGCCGCACATCAGCATGTACCTGAACTATTACGTGCAGCGGCAAATCTCCAACACGGCCATTTGTGAAGGTGCTACTTGCTCGACGGTATACTCCCGGCAAGTCGGGGGGTTCGGCATTAATTGGCACGCGCGACCTGTGAAGATCGACTGAGCGCAGGTGAAGCCTCAAATTCAGGAAGGACGAGAAATCCTCATGATAGGACACAGGGAGTTCGGGTGGGACGATTACTTGGCCATCTGGCGCCGGAGACGATTCCTGATCATCGTACCAGCCCTTCTTGGTCCCGTGATCCTCTTTGGCATCGCCCTGGTGTTGCCCAGCCGCTATGAGTCCGACACGCTGATCCTGATCCAACGCCAGAGAATTCCAAATAATATGGTCCAGTCCGTTATCACCGAGGATTTGAATGCGCGGGTTGCCAGCTTGGAGGAGCAGGTCCTGAGCCGAACTCGGTTGGAGTCGATCATTAGACGTTACAACTTATTCAAGGAAAACACCGGCGGGCGGCCTATGGAGTTGCTGGTTAGTGAACTGCGCAGAGACATCAATTTGACCCCTGTGAAACCCATCATTCAATCACGCGAAGGAACCCTCCCTGGCTTCTCCATCGGTGTCACTCTCTCCACTGCGCAATTGGCCCAGCAAGTTTGCGCGGAGATCACCTCCATGTTCATCGAAGAGAATCTCCGCCAAAGGGAACAGTCGGCCAGGGGCACGACGAGTTTCTTTCAAGCCCAACTCGACGAGGCCAAACGCCAACTCGATGAGCAGGACGCAAAACTGGCCGAGTTCAAGCGCAAGCACATGAACGAGCTTCCCGATGAGACCCCAACAAACCTCAACTTGCTCGCGTCTCTGAATACCCAACTCGACGTGGCGACTCAATCCCTCACTCGTACGCAAGAAGACAAGACCTACCTGGAGTCTTTGCTTGCGCAACAGGTGGCCGCTTGGAAAGCTGTGCAGGCACAACAGGGACAAGGTGATAAGCCGCAACCCCAGACGCTCGAGCAGCAGATGGCCGCCATGCAGAATCAGCTTGTGGCGCTGGAGACCCTAGACACACCAGAACACCCCGAGGTCATCAAGCTCAAAGCTGAAATCGAGGGGCTCAAGAAGAAACTGCACGAGCCGGGACTTACACCCGACACAAAAACCCCGGCAGAGCCACAACATCCCGCGCCAACAGAGCCCCCCCAGATCCAACAGATGCGCAATCAACTTCATGCCTATGAAGAAGCCATTCGCGCTCAGAGCAAGGCACAGCAACGATTGCAGGGGCAAATCGAACTCCTCCAGTCGCGTATCCAAATGGGTCCGGTGGTGGAGCAACAAGCCAAACAAATCACGCGCGATCATCAGATGGCACTGGATTTCTATAACGACCTGCTGAAGAAAAGGAACGAATCGGAGATGGCGACCGATCTGGAGCAACGCCAGCAGGGAGAGCAATTCCTGATCATGGATCCGGCGAACACGCCGAAGGATCCGATATTCCCGAACCGACCCTTGTTTGCCTTAGGGGGGCTCGGTGGGGGCTTGGGGTTGGGTCTCATTCTGGCTTGGCTCATGGAGGCGCGGGACAAGGCACTTCGGAACGAGAAAGACATCGAAGCCTGCTTGGGATTGCCGACGCTTGCCATGGTGCCTTCACTCACGACGGCGCCGAAGAAAGAGCGGTTCAAACTTGGCGAGGCAGGGAAACTCAGGATGGCGGAAGGGCGTACCGCGGGGGTTTAAGGACTTCGTGTATGTACAAGAGATTCTTCGGGCTGAAGGAAAACCCGTTTAACGTCAATCCGGACCCACGGTTCCTGTTTCAGACGCGGGAGATTCAGGAAGCGTTGGCTTGTCTGGCTTACGGCGTCCAGCGCCGGAGAGGGTTCATTCTGCTCAGCGGAGAGGTGGGGACAGGAAAAACCACCCTCCTCAACAAGCTGCTGGAACAATTACGCGGGGAGCGCGTGACGACAGCCTTTATCTTCAATCCGCGCCTCAGCGTGAATCAATTCCTGCACTTCATGCTGGCGGATTTTGGGATCCCTTGCGAATCTCACAAGAAGAGTCAGATTCTGCTTCAACTTAATCAATGGCTTTTGGAGCGGTACCGCGCCGGGGAAACCGCGGTCCTGATTGTGGATGAAGCACAGAATCTTTCGCTGGAAGTTCTTGAGGAGATCCGGTTGCTGACCAACCTGGAGACCTCGACGGAAAAACTTCTCCAGATCGTGCTTTCCGGTCAGCCGGAACTCGAGATTCTTCTCAAGCAGCCGGTCCTTCGCCAGCTTCGACAACGGATCACCCTGAGATGCAAGATGTCGCCGTTAACTCTTGAAGACACACGGGGCTACATTTCCGAACGTCTCCGCATCGCGGGGGCCATTGGTGACTCGATTTTCAATCCGGACGCAGTCGAAATGGTTTTTCGATATTCAGGCGGAATTCCTCGCGTCATCAATCTGCTCTGCGAGCATGCGCTGATCACCGCCTTCGCTGAGGAGCAGAGGCCGGTGCTTGCCGACACGATCCAAGCCGTGGCGCACGAATTTGAATTGGATAAACCGCCAGGAATGGTCGTTCCGCCTCTCGAAGGGGAGAGCGGTCCGTCACCGGTTGTTGATTCACTGCAGAACCTGGGCCAACTCATGGACCGGATGAGGAAGGGTAGCTAGAGGGCCCAGGTCAGCGTATAGCGACAGGATGGTTATGAGCCGAGTTCACGATGCCCTGAAAAAAGCCGAACAAGAGAAGGCGCTACTGGGTGATCCCGATAGCGCTGTGGAGACGAAGGCACCCACCGCGCCCGGTCTCCATCACCTGGAAACCGCTTGTGCCGTCGCCAACGCGGAGAGCGGGGCCGGGCAGGATGAGTTGGTCCCTGAGACGTTCGTAGAACGCTGCTCGTGCCAGGATTGGAACACGGACGCCGCCTTGACTCAACATGTGGATGCGCGGCGCCACACGCTCGTTTCCGAGGAATTTCGCAGCCTGCGGTCGCGACTCTATCTCATGCGCAAAGCGCGACCGGTGCAAAAGCTCCTTGTTGCGAGCCCATTGCCGCAAGAGGGGAAAACCTTCGTAGCTGCGAACTTGGCGCGGGTCTTTGCGAAACAGGCCGACAGTCGGGTCCTGGTGATCGATGGGGACTTGCGCATGTCCGCGTTGCATGCCGTACTGGGAGCTCCTTCTGTGCCGGGCCTATCGGAGTACTTGGCAGGCGGGTTCGACTTTACCTCCATCATTCAGCGAGGTACCGCGGAAAACCTCTTCTTCATTCCCGGGGGAGCAACCGCAACGAATCCCACAGAACTTCTCGGCAATGGCCGTTTCGAGCTTCTGATGAACCGAGTGGTCCCGGTTTTTGATTGGATCATCATTGACTCCCCTCCAGCCATTCCCGTGTCAGACGCCAGATTGCTTGCTGGGTTCTGCGATGGGGTGTTGATGTTGATCAATGCGGGCACGACGCCCTTGGATTTAGCGCAGAAAGCCTGCGGGGAGTTTCCGAGGAATCAACTTCTGGGTGTTATCCTCAACCGCGTTGAGCCGCAGCAAACCTACGGTTCCTATTATTACTACGGCAAGGGGAATCACCACAAAGGGAATGGCAAGGACGTAAAGGTATGAGTGCTGCCGTAATAGCCCGCGACCCTGCTCATCAGCCAGTGGGTACCCTGGCCGGCGAGAGCCTGCAAGTACGCCCTTTCTTTAGCCAAGGGGCGGGGGGACTCGCTGTCCGAAGCGCGTCTCGCCCAGAGGGAGTTGCAGCGCCGGGGGCAGGTTCATTGCACCCAGGTCCACGCGGCGCTTATGCTGGCCGTTCGAGAAGGGAAATCAGGGAGCCATCTATTTGCAAATCTTTGCAAGCTTTGGTGGCTCCCAGGGCGACAACCTTTTTAGATATTTCCACTGCCGTTGTCGCGGACGTAACCACCTTATTTATCAAGGCTCTACAAGTCAGAGAAAAAAAGACTGAATGCCTAGGTTTGGCCCATCGTTTGCGGGAGATATCTGCATACGGACATGGGTATTACTCCAACAGAGGCGTACAATCCGGAGATTTTAATGGGTCACCCACCCAGCCGAAGCGACGGCAAGCGCCGCGCGGTCGAGGTTGCGCCCCCGCCTTGCGAGTCCACCAGGCGGGTGTGCGGCGCGGGGTTGCCCTTGCGAGGTTCCGGCGTTGGCAGTGTGCAACCCGGACAGGAACTGCTGGGGTCAAAGTGGCCTCAATGTGGTCGTGCGAGAATTGCGTCGGGGGCTCAAGCGGGAAGACCTGTTGACCACGGCAGTCTGGAAGTTTCACTAAGACCCAAGAAGGAGCTAAGCGACTTACGGAGAGGGCTCCTGTAAGTCACAGGGCGGAGCTATATGTCGTCGATGCCTTTTGCGGCCGGCACAGGGGAAGCAAACTCGGACGCCCCTTGGTATGCACTTTACACCCGGCATCAACACGAGAAGACAGTCTCTAGCCTTCTGTTGGGAAAGGGATTCCAAGTTTTCCTCCCTCTGTATTCGGCTGTCCACCGGTGGAAAGACAGGGACAAGCAGTTGTCTCTACCGCTGTACCCCGGCTATGTTTTCTTGCGGGATCGGCTCGACCGCAAGCTCCAGATTCTCATGACTCCTGGCGTTTATTCGATCGTAGGAACGTCGGGTGGTCCTGAGCCTATCCCGGAATTCGAGATCGACGCGGTCAAGCGCGTCATCGAAAGTTCATTGGCAGTTGAACCTCATCCGTTCCTGCGGTGTGGAGACCGAGTGAGGGTCACTTGCGGCCCTCTCGAGGGAATTGAAGGAACTCTCCTCCGTAAGAAGAACGCCTTGCGGCTCGTGCTGTCTGTGGAAATGTTGATGAAGTCCGTTGCGGTTGAGATTGATGCCTCCATGGTTGAGCGTGTCAGCGCCCGGAATTGGAGCCCGATCGACCGCGGGTGTGAAAGACCGCTTTACTCCGTTTGCTGAGATTGCGAGGGAATAACGAATGAGTATAGGTAGCAGCCCGTTGATCACCTTGGCGTTGAATGACAAGCCACAACCTCGCCGACACGCCACGCATCGTTCTCAGCTCCCACCCCCCTCGGGCAGACGGCATTACGGGATTGTGCCTGAAGAGTCATTTAAAAGGACCCTTTCCTTGGAGCAGAAGAGGACGGAGCGTTCACGGAAGCCTTTCCTCCTCATGCTCTTAGAGGGGGAGAAACTCTTCCAGCCCGACCGGCGGCAAAGGGCACTTCAAAGTACACTCTCATCCTTGTCCAATTCGGCCAGGGAGACGGACGTCACGGGTTGGTTCAGAGAGAATTCCGTCGTCGGTGTCATCTTTACCGAGGTCGGATCACCCGACGCCTCGACCTTTCCGGGAGCCATCTTGGAAAGGGTTGTGGCTGCGTTGCGCCAAAACCTGAATTCGGAAGAAGTCGATTCCATTGACATCACCCTCCACGTTTTCCCGGATAAGTGGGATGAAAAGAAGCCCGGGCCGCCCGCCCGATTGGATCTGTATCCAGACTTGCGGGAGCAGAAGGGTTTCCGCCGGGTTGGTCTGGTTCTAAAGCGGATGTTCGACGTAGGGGGCAGTCTGATCACGCTTATCCTTCTATCGCCGTTGCTTGCGCTGATTGCTGCTCTCATCAAACTCACTTCCAAAGGTCCGGTATTCTTCCGGCAGACCAGGGTGGGCCAGTATGGAAAGAACTTCACCTTTCTTAAGTTTCGGACGATGTATGCCCGTAACAATTCGAGCATCCACGAAGACTATATCCGGCGGTTTATTTCCGGAAAAGCATACTTAAACGAAGGTGAACCCGGGCAATCTCCCGTCTATAAGCTAGTTGGCGATCCGAGAGTGACGCGTGTAGGGAGGTTCTTACGGAGGAGCAGCCTGGACGAACTTCCGCAGTTGCTCAACGTCTTAACGGGAGAGATGTCCCTGGTGGGGCCGCGCCCTCCTATCCCCTACGAGTGTGATGTCTATGAATTGTGGCACAGGCGCCGGGTGCTGGAGGCCAAGCCGGGTATAACGGGGCTCTGGCAGGTGAACGGGCGAAGCAAGACGACCTTCGATGACATGGTTCGCCTGGACCTGCGGTACGCGAGGTCCTGGTCCCTCTGGTTGGACATAAAGATCTTGCTGAAAACTCCTCAAGCCGTGCTCTTTGGTGAAGGCGCCTACTGAGACTGGCCACGCTCCTCTGCGTGCCATCTCCCCCGGCACGAGCGGGATGACCCCGCGCAAACAGTATTCTCTCTTTGAGTTCGTCGTCGCCCACCGAAAAAGCGTATCCTACGTGTACTGAGGTTGTTCCCAGCCGACCCTGCGGTGTCGAGTGGAAGATCGTGCCGCACGGTCCCGAGGTGAAGCATGATTAGGATTGGTGTTATTGGTTTTGGCTACTGGGGTCCGAATATCGTCCGGAATTTCCAGGGGCTGCCTGATTGTCAGGTCGTGGCGGTCTGCGATTTGGCTCCCGCCGCCCTCCAGCGTGCCCAGCGTGCTTACCCCAGTCTGAAGCACACGAATGATCCCTCCCAACTCCTCGAGTCGGTTGATGTTGACGCCGTGGCCGTGATCACGCCGGTGTGGACGCATTTTGAGCTCGCCAAGAAGGCGCTCGAGAACGGCAAGCACGTTCTTGTGGAGAAACCCTTCACCGCCACCTCGGCCCAAGCGGCAGAGCTGATCGAACTGGCAGAGAAGAAGCACCTGAAGATTATGGTCGATCACACGTTCATTTTTACGGGCGCCGTCAGAAAAATTCGGCAGCTTGTCGATGACGATGTCTTGGGCCGGCTGTACTACTACGACTCCACCCGAGTGAATCTGGGATTATTCCAGCACGATGTCAACGTCATCTGGGATCTCGCTCCCCACGATTTGTCGATTATGGATTTTCTCATCAAACCCCGACCCCAAGGCATATCCGCGACGGGCGCCACACACTTGAATTCCCATGAGGACGTGGCTTATATCACGGTCTATTTCCCCGACAACGTCATAGCCCACATCAACGTGAACTGGCTTTCCCCGGTGAAGATCCGGACGACGTTGCTGGGCGGGGAAAAGAAAATGTTGGTCTGGAACGACCTCGAAGCCGACGAGAAACTCAAGGTCTACGACCGGGGCGTGCAGGTGAGCAACGGCAGCGGGGTTTATGAATTGCTCGTGAGCTACCGATCGGGTGATATGTGGTCGCCTAAGGTAGAGCAGTCTGAGGCGCTGAAGCTCGAAGCGGCCCACTTCGTTGACTGCATCTTGAACGACAAAGCTCCCATCACCGATGGAGCGGCGGGTTTAAGAGTCGTGAGAATGCTCGAGGCGGCAAATCAATCGGCCGCGCAGCGTGGGAGACAGGTTCAGCTATGAACGAGTATCAATGCATAGCTCCGGACGTCAAGTTGGGAAAGGGCGTCAAGCTCTCCAAGTTCATAAACCTGTATGGTTGTGAGATTGGCGAGGGCAGCAAGATTGGCGCCTTCGTCGAAATCCAGAAAAACGCCCGCATCGGCCGCAACTGCAAGATTTCAAGCCACACATTTGTCTGTGAAGGCGTGACGATTGAGGACAATGTATTTGTCGGACATGGGGTTGCGTTCATCAACGATACTTATCCACGCGCCACAACCCCAGAGGGCGAACTGCAAACCGAAGCCGACTGGAAAGTCGAGACGACCGTGGTCAAGAAGCGAGCTTCCATCGGTTCGGGATCCACGATTCTCTCCCAGGTGGTGATCGGGGAGAACGCCCTTGTCGGAGCGGGCAGCGTCGTGACGAAAGATGTCCCTGCGGGGGCGATCGTCGTCGGGAATCCCGCTCGCGTGTTGAGATATATCTCTCCTGAGCATTGACAGCCTTTCGGCTGCCCATAATGGGCAGAAACTCGCCGCCGAAAGGGAGGAATGCCGAGACCGAGCAGGCCCCGGCAGGGGCCAACCGTGAGTAGCCGTAGGTGAAACCTACGGACAGCAAAGCCCCCCAACCACCCAACCCCAACGGGGTTGACCTTACGCAGGTTCGGCCCCTCCAGGGCCGGAACTAACTCGCGACATTCATTTCCGTAGGTTTCACCTACGGCTACTCACGGTATCCCGCTTCGCGGGACTCACCCCCGCGCTCTGCGCAACCAACTTGTTCAAGCTACACGAGTAATTCATCGAGTTTCTCCCGAGAGGAGTGCACCCAGATGAGCCAAGCAAACGGTATTCCTTTTGTAGATCTTGTCTCGCCGCACGTCGAGCTGGAAGAGGAGCTCGTGGCGGTCGTGAAAAAGGCTTTGCGGACCGCAGGCTTCATCGGCGGGCCCATGGTGGAGGAGTTTGAACGGGAATTCGCGAAGTTCTGCGACGTACCTTACTGTGTCGGAGTGAACAGTGGGACGGACGCGCTGAGATTCGCGCTCATGGCCGCAGGCGTGAGCCCCGGTGATAGCGTCATCACCGTCCCCAACACCTTTATCGCCACCAGCGAAGCCATCTCGCAGGCCGGGGCGCGCCCGGAATTCGTGGATATTGACCCGCGGACTTATAACCTGGATCCCTTCAAGCTGCTCGTGTACTTGGAGACGGGCTGCGACCGGGACCGGCTGTCGGGCAAGCTCCTCAGCCGAAAGACCGGGAGGCCCATCACGGCTGTCGTGCCGGTGCACTTGTACGGTCAGATGGCGGCGATGGATTCCATCCGCGAATTGGCGGAACGTTACGGATTGATGGTCATCGAGGACGCCTGCCAGGCGCACGGTTCCGAGTATTTTTCGGCGAAGGAGAATCGCTGGCGAAAGGCTGGGTCCATGGGCGATGCGGCGGCGTTCAGTTTTTACCCAGGGAAGAACCTGGGGGCTTGTGGAGAAGGCGGAGCCGTTACCACCCACGACGAACAAATTGCGCGTAAGGTGCGCATGTTACGCGACCACGGCCAGGCCCGAAAGTACTACCATGACGTGGAAGGGTACAATGGCCGGTTGGACGCGATTCAAGCCGGCATGTTGACGGTGAAGCTGCGGCGGCTTTCCGCATGGAATGCGCAGCGGCGGGAGATTGCCGCCCGATATAACGAATTGTTGGGATCACTGCGCGACGCCCTGACGAT
>JBEKAD010000156.1:0-9555 GCA_050018435.1 Terriglobia bacterium | reverse complement strand
GGCCGCGCCATGTCCGTCTCGATCCACCCCGGCGCCACACAGTTCACAAGGATATGATGCGCGGCAAGCTCCGTGGAGAGGCCTTTCACCAAACTAATGACTCCCCCTTTGGCCGCTCCGTAATGAGTGTGAAACGCCTCGCCGCGCTGGCCGGCGGTGGAGGATACTACGATGATGCGACCTCCCCGCTGGCGGATCATGTGGGGGACGGCGTGGTGGATGACCGAATAAACACCCTTGAGGTTGACCGCCACCATTTCGTCCCATTCCCTCTCCGTCATTTTTTCAATGGGCAGGGGCGCGTAATTCCAGATGCCGGCGTTCGCCACCAGGATGTCCAGTCTTCCAAAATGCCGGATCGCCGTCGAGACCAAACGCTTGGCGTCCACCAGCTTCGTGACGTTCGCGCGTACGGCCACCACCCCGCCACTGCCCCCGCACGATCTGACCAGATCCTGCGCCTCCCGCGCCGCGCGCAGATAACTGAACACCACCCGCGCGCCGGCCTCGGCGAATAGCTTTACCGTAGCCGCGCCGATGCCGCGAGAGCCGCCGGTAATGAGAGCGACTTGGTTTTCAAGAGTGATGTTCATTACTAACATGCCCGGGTCACATCACGATGGAGACGCTGCCGTGTTCCTTGCGTGTAGGCCGGACGGTAATCTCCACGTCCTGACCCAGGGCGGTGAGAAAATCCATGAGGCGCTCGACGGAGAAGGCGCCGGCCCGGTTGCGCATCAACACCGAGACGCGGGGTTGCTGGATGCCGAGGATCTCCCCCGCTTGCGCCTGAGTGAGGCCACGCTGCTTGATGAGGCGGTAAATCTGCAGGGTGAGGCGCGCCTTCAAAAGTTCCTGCTCGGGATGGCTAAGCCCGAGATCGGCGAAAACGTTCCCGCTGCTCTTTTCGAACCTCACCGGTTTTTTCGCGGCCATATTAGTTCTGCCTTTGTTGGTGGAGACGTTCGGCCTCAGCCAAGCGTTGGTGAATGAGGTCCATATCGCGCTTGAGCGTGCCGATACCCCTCTTCGATTTCTTTTGGAACGCATGCAGGACGTAGACCGCCTCCGCAAAGCGGACCGTATACACAGCACGCCATGTGTCTCCCTCGTGGTCCGCGATAATTTCAATTACAGAGCCCCCGCCAAAACCTTTCAACGGCTTGGCTGCGGGGTCAATTTCCCCCTGCTGCGCAGCATACAGAGCCTGGCCGATATCGCACCGGACTTGACGCGGGAAGCCGCGCAGGTCTCTCCGGCTTGAACCCATCCAGATCAGCGGCCGTTCTGCTCCTGCCATCATATCAATATATATCTACTCATATATTTGGTCAAGCCGCGCGAGTGTCGCCGACATTGCTTTTCCTGTCGGCGGCCCTTGGGAGCTTCTCTCAGATCCCCGGGGCCCAGGCCACACCTTTGTCTGGATGTTCACCCGATCATCGGATCACCCGATCCTGTTCCTCTGCCACAAAGCGCGAGGCAATGGCGTCTCTCACCTTCTGGGAAAGGGCGTCCACATCGTGCAAGGTCAGCCCCTGAGTGGAGATGGCCGGGTGCACGATCATTTCCGTTTGTCCCGCGCGCACATGATAGGTGTCAGGCTTGAGGACGTGGGGCGTTCCGTTCACGGTGATGGGCACAATTGGAACTCCCGCGAGGATGGCAATGTAAAAGCTGCCCGCTTTGAAAGGCAGCAATTGACCGTTGCGGCTGCGATGGCCCTCGGGGAAGAGCAGCACGGATTTTCCCTCGCGGATTTCCTGTGCCACCTTTTTCATGCTCTTCATGGCTTCGTGCGGACGGTCGCGGTCCACGGGGATGTGTCCCGAGCGCCGCAGATGCGAACCCATAAACGGCAGGTTAAACAAAGAGCGCTTGGCCACGAAACGAAACTGCACCGGCAGGTTCACGAAGAGGATGGGAATATCCATGGCGCTCTGATGATTGACGCAATAAATCGTTGCCTCATCAGGATGGACGTGCTCCAGACCTTCCACGCGCACGCGGATTCCGCTGGTTTTCAGAATCAACCACGACCACGTCCGGGCGCAGGCATGTTGCCACCTGCCGTGAGAGTCGAAAAGGGAAGCGAGCAGGGAAACCGTTCCGCACACTGCCGTATAGAAATAAATGAGGAGATTGGTGAACAGCAGGGAACGCGTGTAGCTCAGGAGGTAGCGGACGCGCCCGCTCCTGCGGGGTTGGGGGGCGGGAATGGACGAGGGCGGCTCCATGAATTTTGCAAGGTCCGAAGCTGGTTGATGTCCGGCGCCGCGAACGTTCATCCTCGTGCATGCTTTGTCTCTGTGTCCTCCGTGGTTTGAAAAGACATAACACAGAGGTCACTGAGGTGCTCCGTGCACTCTGTGTTAAATCTCTTGAGGCACTGAGGACACAGAGAGCTTCGCCTTGATTACGGCTCGGCCGCGTTGCGCTGCCGGAGGTAAACTGACGACTGACAACGGATAAATCTCACAGGTGCAGCTTTCCTTCGCTCTGCGCTTTCTTGACGGCGCCTACCAGGAAAAGTGATCCGACGACCAGCACCACGTCATCAGGAGAGCTGGCGCTCGAAGCTTTCTCCAGCGCGCGGGCCGGATCGATTTCAATGTGCAGCTTGGCAGGCCGGGAATCCAGGGCGGCCAAAATCTCCTCGGGTGTAGCGGCGCGCGCGTGCTCCGGGTGCGTCAAATAAACTTCTTCGGCCAGCGGGAAAAGGCTCGCGCAAATTTCCCGGATGGCTTTATCGCGCATGGAAGCGTATACCAAGCGCACCCGGCGTCCGGGAAGCTCTTCTCGAATGAACGTGGCGAGTTCACGCGCCGCGCCGGGGTTGTGCCCGCCATCGACCAGCACCAACGGCTTGGGGAAGATGGGCTCCAGGCGTCCCGGCCAAGTGGCCGCACGCAGCCCTTTCAGAACGCTGCGGCGGGAAATCTCAAATCCCTCGGCTTGCAGCCGCCACGCTCCGGCCACCGCGGCCACTGTGTTCTTCACCTGAAACTTCCCCAGCAGCGGGCAGGTCAGTCCCGCGAAGTGCTCCTGGCCGAGCGCCAGATCGAACGAGTAGCGGCCCTGTGTGGCGTGAAGCTTGGTGATTTGCGCCAGGTCCTTCAGCTCCAGGAACTCCGCTCCGCATTCCTCCGCGCGGCGGCGAATGGCGGCGGCGGCTTCCGCATCTTCCACTCCGGAAATCACCGGGCGATGGGGCTTGATGATGCCGGCCTTTTCCGCCGCGATGGCGGCCAGGGTGGGGCCCAGGAATTCCATATGGTCGAAGTCGATGTTTGTAATCACGGCCACGCGCGGGTGGGTTACGTTGGTGGCGTCCAGCCGTCCGCCCATACCGACTTCCAGCACGACGAACTTCGCTCCCGCTTGGGCAAAATGCTGGAACGCCGTAGCGGTCAAGAATTCAAAGAAGCTCGGGGGTTTCTCCAGTTTTTTCAGGCTGACCAGGCGTTCGACGGCAGCGGCGACCGCGGTGAATGCGGCCGCAAAACCCGCGTCAGAAACCTCCCGGCCGTTCACGCGCATACGCTCATTGACGCGCAGCAGATGGGGTGAAGTGAACAATCCGGTGGGGTAACCCGCGTGCTGAAGAATGCTGGCCAGCATGGCGCAGGTGGAGCCCTTGCCATTGGTTCCCGCCACGATGGCGGTGTCGTAGCGCTCGTGCGGGCGCCCCAATTCCACCAGGATCTGGGAGATGGCCTCTAGGCCAAACTTCACCCCGTGCAACTCCTGACCCAAGTCGGCAAGGTATTTCAGGCATTCGCTGTAATTCATGGGAATCGGGCCATCGCTTCATCGGGCCATCGGTTCATCGAGTCATTGAGTGATTTGCTGATTTGCGATTGGGTGATCAGGTGACAATCACAAACCTCTGCGGCTTTCATTCACTCAATCACTAAATCGCTCAATCGCCCGATGCATCAATGGCCCGATGGCCAAATGACCCGATCTCTAGCGGTCCCAGGCGTGCATCAGGCGAAAGGCGCGCGCGATATAACTCTTCAATTCCTTGCGCGGGACGATGGCGTCGATCATGCCGTGTTCCAGCAAGAACCCGGCGCGCTGGAACCCTTCGGGCAGCTTCTGGCGAATGGTTTGCTCGATGACGCGTGGGCCCGCGAAGCCGATCAGCGCCCCGGGCTCAGCAATGTTCAAGTCGCCCAGCATGGCATAGCTGGCGGTGACGCCACCGGTGGTGGGATCCGTGAGCACGGAAATGTAGGGTTTGTGGACCTCGTCCAGGCGCGCGAGCGCCGCACAGATTTTGGTCATCTGCATCAGGCTGATGGCGCCTTCCATCATGCGCGCCCCGCCCGAGCAGGAAACGATCACCAGGGGCAATTTCTTTTCGATGCAGCGATCGATGGCGCGAGTCACCTTCTCGCCCACCACCGCCCCCATGCTGCCGCCCACGAATTGAAACTCCATCGCGCAGATGATGGCGGGCTTGCCTTCGATCAGCCCTTCGCCGGTCAGCAATGCGTCCTTCATGCCGGTGACTTTCTCTGCCTGCTTCAGGCGATCGCGGTAGGGTTTGGTGTCTTTGAATTTCAGCGGGTCCGTGGAGGCCAGCCGCGCGTCATGCTCCGTATAGCGGCCTTCGTCAAACAGCATCTCCAGCCGCGCGTGCGAGCCCAGCTTGAAATGATGGCCGCACTTGGGGCAGCATTGCAGGTGGGCCTCAAGATCCTTTTTCCAAAGGATTTGCTTGCACTTGTCGCACTTCACCCAAAGACCTTCGGTCTGCACGTGCTTCTCCTTGGGTGTTTCCAGCGGCTGCCTTTCTTTGCGGAACCAAGTCATAGGAAAATTTTTTCATTGAGTCATTGAGTGATTTAATCATTGAAGAACAATGGCTCGATCACTCAATCACTAAATCGCTCAATATTCTATCCCTCTCTGTGCGAGGATTCCTTTTTGATAGGGATGTTTGACCTCGCGCATTTCCGTGACCAGGTCGGCCATCTCGATGAGCGTGGGGTGCGCGTTCCGACCGGTCAAAATTACGTGCACCATTTCTGGCTTGCGCTTCAAGGTTTCCGCCACGGGCTCCGGCGCCAGCATTTTGTAACTGATGGCATAGTTGATTTCATCGAGAATTACCATATCGTACCGCGCACTCAGGATTTCCCCGCTAGCAAATTTCCATGCTTCTTCGGCCATCCGTACGTCTTCCGGGTCAGGTTTTTCTGCGCCGACTTTCACGAACCCGCGGCCCATGGGCATAATCTTGAGGCGCTCGTCGCCCAGCATCTTGGCCGCATCCAGTTCGCCATAATGCCACGAACCTTTGATGAATTGTACCATCAAGACCTTCAGGCCTTGCCCCACAGCCCGAAGTGCGGTTCCTAGCGCGGCGGTGGTCTTTCCCTTGCCAGGGCCCGTATGGACGATAATCAACCCTTTTCGCTCTTCTGGCAAGTGTACCTCCCATCGGGCCATCGGGTGATCCGGTGATCGGGTGATCGGGTGAACAAGAAGCCCACCACGCCGTCCCTCTTTCAATTTCCCCTTGCGGTCTTCTGCGACGCAACAAAAATGGATCGGATGTTCACCCGATCACCGGATCACCCGATCACCCGATGAGCCGATGAACCGATCACCGGGGATAGGGGTAGCCGCGCAGAATCGTGAAGCCGCGATAAATCTGCTCGAGCAAAAGAGTACGCGCCCAATCGCGCGTCAGCGTCATGCGCGAAAGCGCCAGCAGGACGTCGGCCTCTGCCCGAAAGGCCGCGGAGAAGCCATCCGGCCCACCAATCAAGAAGGCCAACTCCCGCGAGCCCCGCAAAGCCTCCTGGCCCAGCCACTCGGCGAACTCTTGCGAGGTCCGCTCGCGCCCACGCTCGTCCAACAGCACTTTCGTTGCGCCGCGCAGTTTTTCCAACAGCGCACGCTCAGCGGAGGTCAATCCCCCCTTGCGGGCATGGCTCGCTCCCCGCCGGGCCGGGAGCTCTTCCAGGCTCAAGGGGGTAAAATGCTCGATTCGGCCCGCCAGGTCCTGTTGAATCGCCCGCAGGTGCGAATCCTTGGTCTTGCCCTCAAAGAGAATTCGTATGCGCATGGTGGAGATCGGGTGATCCGGTGATCGGGTGATCGGGTGAGCAACACAAGGACGAAAATCGAAACTCGGGGCTAAGCTCGTCCGATTTTCGAGTTTCAATTTTCGAGTTTCGCTTGCCGTTGCGTGTTCACCCGTTCACCCGTTCACCCGATCACCCGATCTTACACGTGGTCCCCGTCTTTGACCGTAAGCTTGGGGGCGTTCTTCCAGAGGCGCTCCAGGTCGTAGAATTCCCTCGCGCGCTCGACAAAAATGTGGACGATGAAATTGAGATAGTCCACCAGGATCCACTCCGCCTGGGAGTAACCCTCCACGTGGGTGGGCGCGTACCCGGATTTCTTCAATCTTTCCAGGATGCCATCGCAAATCGCCTGGGTGTGGCGAGTGGAGGTCCCGCTGCAAATCAGGAAGTTGCTGGTGAACGAACAGACTCCTTCCATATCCAAGACGCGCAAGTCCAAAGCCTTGCGATCCTGAGCGGCCCGGATCGCTTCGCGTAGTTGTGGTGTCATCGTGGCAGACGTTTCACGCCGGCGCTGGGACCGTACAACCCTTCCTTCAAAATGTATTCTTCCACAAGCTGGGGAACAAGGCCAGTGATGGGTTTACGAGCCCGCACCGCTTGCCGGATATCCCGGGAAGCGACGGGGGCGTCCACACCGTGCAAAAGGTGGATGGCGCCGTGGCGTAAGCGAATGGTCCCAGCCTTCTGAGCCAGGTGCCGCGCCGGCAGCAGGTCTGGGGGCGGAACTTGGCGGAGCGCGTCCACGTCGAAGCCGGGCCGCGACACGACAATGAATTCCACCGCATCGAGCAAGCGCCGGAACTCTCTCCAGTGGGGCAGGTCGAGGAAGGCGTCGGCCCCGACCAGAAAGAACAGCCGATCGTGCTGGCGCAGCTTTCGCCGCACCGCCCGCACCGTGTCGATGGAGTAGCGCGGCGACCCATCCACGGTGGGTGCCTCGATCGTGGAGGGAATAAAGCGCGGCTCGCTGGCGCACGCCACCGCCACCATCGCATAGCGCTGAGCATAGTCGGTCAGGTGGTCGTGTATTTTGTGGGGCGGATTGCCGGTGGGAATGAAAAGGACTCGATCCAGGCGAAAGCGGCGCTGCGCCGCCCGCGCCGCCGCCAAATGCCCGGCATGGATGGGGTCAAACGTTCCGCCAAAGATTGCGATGTTCATGAGAATCGGGTGATCGGGAGATCGGGTGATCCGGTGATCGGGTGAACAAACCCATCGGGTGATCGGGAGATCGGGTGAACAACCAAAGGACGAAAGTCGAAATTCGAAACTCGGAGTTTAGGTCTTCCGAATTTCGAGTTTCGAATTTCGAGTTTCATTGGCAGTTGCTTGTTCACCCGATCACCGGATCACCGGATCTCCCGATCTCCCGCGGCAGTTGCTCCAGCTTCGCCCAAACGGCCTCTTTCAATTCTTCCAACCCTTCCCGGGTCACGGAGGAAATCTCGTGCAGCCGCAGTCCGCGTTCAGCGCAGAATTCACGCAGGCGGGTCAGGCGACCGCCTTCGCCCGCGACGTCAATGCGCGAAGCCACCAGCAGCATGGGCTTGGCGGCGACCACGGGGCTGAAACTTTTGAGCTCATTCAGAATGACCTCGTAATCCTCCAGCGGGTCGCGGCCGGAATACTCCGCCACATCGATCAGGTGGAGCAGTAAGCGCGTCCGCTCCACGTGCCGCAGGAAGCGTATGCCCAGGCCTTTGCCTTCGTGCGCTCCGGCGATGAGCCCCGGGATATCGGCCATGACGAAGGACCGCTCTCCGTCGAGTCCCACCACTCCCAGGCAAGGCGCCAGGGTCGTAAACGGATAGTCGGCAATGCGCGGACGCGCCGCGCTGAGCCGCGAAATCAGCGTGGACTTGCCGACGTTGGGGAAGCCGACCAAGCCGACGTCGGCGAGTAACTTCAGCTCCAGCCGCAAATCGCGCACTTCGCCTGGCGCGCCCGGTTCGGCTTTGCGCGGCGCCTGGTGGGTAGAAGTAGCAAAGCGCGCGTTGCCGCGCCCGCCGCGCCCGCCTTGGGCGGCGATCACTCGCAGTCCCGGCGCATCGAAATCCCAAAGCTTTTCTCCGGTGGTCAAATCGTAAACCACGGTGCCCACCGGGAGCGTCACGGTGTTATCGGCGCCGTCCTTCCCGTGCCGGTTGGAGCCTCCGCCGTGGCCCCCGCGGGTGGCGCGGAACTCGGGGTTATAACGAAACTTCAGCAAGGTGTTCAAGTGGGCGCTACTTTCCAGAATGATGTCGCCCCCGCAGCCACCATCGCCACCGCTGGGTCCGCCGCGCGGCACGAATTTCTCCCGCCGAAACGCCACACAGCCATTTCCCCCTCCGCCGGCGGCTACATGAATTTTGGCTTCGTCAATGAACATGTCAATGATCGGGAGATCGGGTGATCTGGTGATCGGGTGAGCAGATCGGGTGATCCGATGATCGGGTGATCGGGTGAGCAAAAGGCCGGTTCGGCATGCTTTGTTCTTTGTTCACCCGATCACCGGATCATCCGATCTCCCGATTTTCAGTTCGTTGATGGGACCAGGATGCTGACGTACCGGCCCAGGCGGCCTTTGTCCTCAAAGCGCACGACGCCGGAAACCTTGGCGAAGAGCGTGTCATCTTTGCCGAGGCCGACGTTATCACCGGCCTTCAACCGCGTGCCGCGCTGGCGAACCAGAATCGACCCGCCGGATACCGTCTGACCGTCAAAGCGCTTCACGCCCAGGCGCTGGGCGTTGGAGTCGCGGCCGTTACGGGATGTTCCTTGACCTTTCTTATGTGCCATAGTGAGGTTCCTTTGGAGAAGCTAGAAGTTAGAAGCTAGTGGTCAGGAGCTAGAAGCCAGAATCCATGAGCCAGCAGGGACAACCTTACTCGGGGCAACGATCCTTGCAGCCACTCGCTTCTAACTTCTAACTTCTAACTCCTATGCTGTCACGATGTCCTGGATCAGAATCTGGCTGAAGTGTTGGCGATGACCCAGCGTGCGCCGGTACTGCTTCTTGCGCTTGTATTTCAACACGCGCACCTTGGCGGTGCGGTCGTGGGTTAAAATTTTTCCCGTGACCTTGGCGTTCTCCACCAGCGGGGCGCCCACGGTGAGCTTTTCCTTGCGCACCGCAAACACGTGGTTGAACTCGACCGTCGCGCCCGGGTCGCCCGCCACGCGCTCCACGCGAATGACGTCGCCGGGTGAGGCCTTATATTGCTTCCCGCCTGTCCGAAAGATAGCGTACATAGATTTCTTCTCTCCTGTTTCCCCAAAACAACCATTATACGAATCGGCAGGAGAAACTGTCAATCAAATGACGGAAGTGGGGTGCGCGACACAAAAGTGGGAACCAGGCAGCTCTCTTTTTTTGTGGCACGTAACCTAGCGTAATGTTACGCTAGGTTGAGGAGGGAAATTTCCTATGCCTGAGTCTCTCGCGGAACTCGAAACTCGTCGTGCG
>JBEKAD010000155.1:0-9620 GCA_050018435.1 Terriglobia bacterium | reverse complement strand
AGGCGAACGAACTTATGAAACCCAGACCTCCTCCCCAACCTTCGATTCTCCCTGTCCTAAAGCCTTTCCCTGCAATGGCGGCGTACGGGGCTAGCGATTATCTTGGACAGCAGTGTGGTCATCTGGCCCACGGCGAGCCAGCCGTGGGAAAGAACGTTGCAGAAGGAGTGCGCAGCCCCGCCAGGGGCGACATCGGGTTAAAGTTCGAACGAGGCCCGCGACGGCGCCCGCGCTAGGTTATTGCCTGACGATCCCCGGATGCCGCCCCTGACGGGCTGACGAATCTCGTAGGCCGTCTGCATCCCACGGCTGGCTCGCCGTGGGCTACAGGATGCCACCCGCCAAGGCGGGCTTCCGCGCCTGCCCTACCGGTTATTTTAGCGCCTATAGGATGGGAAGAGGATACCGATAATGCTCCAGCTCATCTCGCTCGTGATGGTGATCTATTCTTACTTCCTCATCCAAACCAATCTTCCCAAGCTCCCGCGGTACATTCCGACGCACTTCAATGCCGCCGGTGTGGCCGACGGGTGGGGAAGTCCCGACACGCTCTGGGTCCTATTGGGTGCACAGGCTCTAACCTGCGTGGTCCTCCTGATTGTGCCGTATCTAAGCGAACGATACCCCGGCACGGTTCATTTCGGATCGCGCCGCCTGAGCGACTTCTCCCCCGCTCAACGCGCACGGATGCTTCCGATGCTCAATGACATGGTGGCTTACCTGAGCATCGTGATGAATCTGTTTTTCGTTTTCATGCTCCACGCGATCATTCAGGCAGCAGCGCAGCCAATTCCTCACATCCACATGCTTTGGCCGCTGGGGCTCCTTGTGGGCGGCACGTTGGGCATCATGTCGTATTACCTGGGAAAGTTCCACCGCGCAGCCAAAGGTGAAGACGACGGTGACCCGCCAAATGACCTCACGTCTTGACTTGGTCCGCCACGGCTGCCGCGAATTCCCGGGTGGTGTTCTTCCCGCCCAAATCGGGCGTGCGCACGCGGCCTGCGGCCATCACCGCTTTCAGCCCGCTCATCACCCGTGCGGCCGCTGTGGCTTCACCCAGGTGTTCCAGCATCATCGCGGAAGCCCAGATGGCGGCGATGGGATTAGCAATGCCCCGTCCCGCAATGTCGGGCGCGCTGCCATGCACGGGCTCAAACAGGGGCGGCCCTCGACGCTCCACAGGATTTAGGTTGGCGCTGGCGGCAAGTCCCAGACTGCCCTGCAAAGCGCCTCCGAGATCGGTGAGGATGTCCGCGAACAGGTTGGAGCCCACCACCACGTCCAGGCTTTCTGGATGAGTAATCATGCGTGCGGCGAGCGCGTCCACATGGTAGCTGGCCACGCTGACGTCAGGGTATTCGCGCGCCACTTCGCGCACAACTTCGTCCCATAACACCATGGTGTACTGCATGGCGTTGGACTTGGTGGCGCTGGCCAGACGCTTGCGGGGCCGCCGCTGCGCCTGCTGGAAGGCATAACGGACCACGCGCTCGACGCCTTTGCGCGTGAACACCGACTGTTGAATGGCAACTTCATCCGGCGTGCCGCGCTTGAAGCGGCCGCCCAGCCCCGCGTACTCGCCTTCGGTGTTCTCGCGAATGAAGAGCATGTTGACGTCTTCCGGGCGTTTGCCGCGCAAAGGCGGCTCAAGGCCGGGCAGGATTTCCACCGGGCGCAGGTTGACGTAGAGATCGAATTCGAACCGAATGCGGAGCAGAAGGTCGCGGAGCGAAATGTGGTCGGGAACCGTGGGATGGCCGATGGCGCCGAGCAGGATGGCGTCGAACGGGCGCAACGTTTCGAGGCCGTCCTCCGCCATCATCCGGCCCTGGCGCAGATAGTATTCGCAGCCCCAGTCGAAGGGTTCGAAGGAAAGGGTGAATTCTTGTGCCGTGGCGTTGAGAACCTGGACGGCGGCGGGAATGACTTCCTTGCCGATTCCGTCGCCGGGAAGAAGCGCGAGGCGATAGCTTTTCATGGTGGCTTCGATTCTAACCTTGAATCGCTCGCGGGCAAACGGGTTCACCTTATGGCCTCATCCCCACGGCAGCATTAAGGTGTGGCCGCCAGGACATTTTACGTTTAGCCGGTTGATCAAAAACATGGTAGCGCCGACCTTTAGAGCCTGCCCTGAGCGCGGCGAAGGGTCGGCACGTGCTGAGCTAAAGCTCAGCGCTACAACACGCCATCAAGCGTGGCGCGCGCGTGCGCGTCTGGACATCCAGAGAATCCCTTCGATGGCAAGCCCCACCAGTAAGCCCCACATCAGGTTGGTGAGGAACGCGACCAGGCCCACGCACACAGCAATCAAAAGTTGCGGCCAGCGGTGGATGAGGTCGCGCACATAGGCAGCGTGCTGGATTCCCACGTACACCAGGAACACTCCCAGGACCGCCAGAGGGATCAATTGCAGCAAACCCACGGCGGCCCCGCCGACGAGAGCCAGCAGGATGCAAACGCCGCCGATGACGTAGCTCGACTTGGGAGTGCGCGCGCCGAAGCGATAGTGCGCCGTGATACCCCCCGAACCATGACACAGGGGTGAGCCCAGAATCGCCGCGCTCACCAGATTCACCATGCCAATGCTCAGGCAGAGTGCGCGCACGGTGACGCGATGCGCCTGCTCGCCGTAAAGAATCCGCGCGGTGTTCTCCGTCGCCACAATGGAGTTGCCGAAGGTCAGCGCGAATTGGGGTACGACGAGCAGCGGCAACACCCTTTTGAGCTCGCTCAACTGCGGATGGAGCAATTGCGGCGTCACGGGGCCAAAGCTGAGTGGGGGCAGCTTGCCCCCATGCAGCGCAACGCCCAAGATGATTCCCAAGGTCAGCAAGACGAGCGCCGCAGGGAAACGCCGCGAATCCCGCAACGCCAGCAATACTGCGGCTCCGGTAAGGGCGATCAGCCACGATGTAAGCTCGCTGCCGGGAAGAGGCTGCCCGCTCCCAGAGCCCATCACCAACCGCAGGCCCTCGCGCGCCAGCACCAAACCCAACCCCATTTGAATTCCGCGGACGATGGGCAGAGTGAAGAGCTTAGCCAGCCAACCCGCAAGGTTGGTGACCCCTACCAAAAGCAGGAGCACACCCATCAACAGACCAGCGCTGGCAATCACCGAAGGCGAAAGCGCTAGGGCAAGGGCAATGGCCGCCACCGCTTTGAGGGGTTGCACCGCGATGGGAATCTGGAAGTATCGCGCCGCGAGACAATAGGTGAGTCCCGCCGTCAGAAACAGGGCGGTCGGATTAAGATGATTCAATGTGATGAGGGCAATAGCAATGGGAAAGAGCACGCCAATGTCGCCAAAGGCCCCCGCCACATCCAGGCGGGTGAGCACCAAGATCGGGTGATCGGGTGATCGGGTGAGCATCTCCTGATCATCGGATCTCCCGATCTTTGTGGGTTGTTCTTTGTTCACCCGATCTCCCGATCATCGGATCACCTGATCATGGGATCTCCCGATCTTTGTGGGTTGTTCTTCGTTCACCCGATCTCCCGATCATCGGATCTCCTGATCATCGGATCTCCCCATCTTTGTGACACAAGCCCGCTCGTCACAAGTATAATCCTGCCGATGCGCAAAGTTCACAGGTTGTTTCTCGGAATCATCCTTGGTTGGTTACTTGCCACGATTTCAGTCAACTGTGGCCAAGAGACGACGAATACCCATTACCCCCGCGTCCCGCAAGCCTTGATCATGTCCGTAACCGGGAATCATTATCCGGGCATTAGTCGCGCGCTTTCCACGGTTGGATTTCAGGTGCGGGAGGTCTCCGCCGAAGGTTACGGATCATCCCAACGGGGGCGTCTCCCGCTGCTGATTATTCCGGAGAGGGAAGGGCAGCAACTTGACCCCACGCTTGTTCAGACCATCCTTCACGACGTTGAAGGCGGGATGACCTTGCTTCTGGATGGGCCGGCGCCTTTGGCAGAAGCATTGGGTGTCAAGGCCATCGGCACTCGCAGAGAAATCACCCGGTACAGTTGGGACCATTATGCCGAGGATCCCGTGCGTCTGCCGGGCCGGTTGGCTTACTCACGCTTCCAGGTAAGCCCGGCACTTCAGGTGTTGGCTTTCGACCCCAAGCACCAATCCCCCCTGGTGGTGTCGGGAAGCCGCGGGCAAGGGCGGTTCATTTACAGCGCCATCCCGCTCGAGCCGCAGGAAGGGATGGTTTTCCAATACTTGCCTTTCCTGGTGCAGGCAATCGTCGATGAGTTGCACGTCGCCCCCTCGCTGGCCGCGGACAATCTCTGTGTCTATGTCGACACCGGCGGCGAGCCGAAGGTTGACCCGGCGGTGGTCGCGGCGCAACTGAAGAGTTGGTCCGTCCGCGAGGTCCATCTCGGGGCTTTTTACGGCTCGGAAAGTTTTCTGGACTTTGTCCCGCGTTTCATCGCCGCCGCCCATTTGGAAGGGATCGCGGTGTACGCATGGCTGGAATATCCCATGGTCAGCCGGGAGTTCTGGGACCAGCACCCGCAATGGCGCGAAGTGACGGCCAGCGGGCATCCGGCCATCATGGATTGGCGTTATCACATGGCGCTGGAAGATCCTGCCTGCTTTCAAGCCGTGGCCGAACTCACTCGGCGCCTGGTGCTGGACTACGACTGGGACGGTGTGGATCTTGCCGAATTGTATTTTGAGGGAGAGCCCGGCATCTTCAAATATCCGAGAGACTTTACCCCCATGCATCCCACGTTTCGGCAAATGTTCCAACGGCGCTACGGGGTGGACCCACTCAAGATGTTCGACCCTGATTCGTCCCAGTATGGGCCTCGGAACCCTGAGTTGCGGAGCGACCTGCAAGAGTATCGTGTTGAGCTGATTACGCAGTTAACGCAAAAGTTCCTCGAAACTTTGGCGAGTTGCCAGGCGCAAAAACCTTACCTTCAGACAACGCTCACCGTCATTGACGCGCTGCGCGATCCCACCGTGACCGAGCGGTTCGCCGTCGATCCTGACCGTCTGCTGGCACTGCAAAAGAGTTTCGGCTTCGCCGTCGAGATCGAGGACCCCTACACGGTGTGGAATTCCAGCCCGGACCGCTACCGGGCCATCGGCGAACACTATCGCCCCCGGCTCCAACCGGGCACGCCATTTTCCCTTGATGTCAACGTCGTGGACAGGATTCCGCCGGGACGCCCGCTCAATAAACCCCGCGGGCTGGAGCTTTACGAATTGCTCGCCAATGTTGCCGCGAACGTGGACTTGATCACGCTGTACGCTTTCAGTACCTTCTCGCCGGATGATATGCGGCTGGTCCCCTTCGTGTTAGGCGCCCAACAGATGACAAGTGGAACGCCGGAAGAAGGGACGGTCCGTGCGCAGCGCCAGGTTATCTGGCGGACCGATACGCGCGGGAGAACCGTTTACCTCGACGGCCAGGAATGGCCGTGTCGGTCAGATTCTCAAGTTCTGATTCCCGCCGGCGCGCACAGCGTCTTGACGCGTCCGCAGGCCGAGAGTGCCGGGCAGACCGCGTTACGCATCGAGAGTCTTAACGGCACAATCCTCGGGGCAGAACGGTCCGGTCAGCACGTAAGGCTTACCTATGAATCTCGCGGGCGCTGCTACCTCACGCTGAATCGAACGCCCGCAACCGTGCCCTGCGATGGCGCCCCCGGCGTCGGAAAAGTCTTAAGCAATGGTGGGCGGGTGTGCCTGGTGCTTCCCCAAGGCAAACATACTGTCGAGTTGGAATAGCGTAAGCGGGTAGCACATGTCCGGGCCAAAATGTGCCCGCCATAGATTTCCTTGGGGGCTTCAGCCCCCGGCTGTTTCTGCGGCTCTTCGAGGTCCTTCAAAGGCCTGGAAAAACCGCAAGATTTGAAAGGCGAGTCTTGCGGCTCACGATGCGATGCAGATATATACTTAGCCAATCTCAGCCATTGACACCCTAACTCCCCAAGTAACCAGGCTGGGAGATAAGATACGGATACATTTTTTTCTGGAGGTTCACATGTTTTCAAGTTTTCTAGCTTTCCTTGCACAGTATCGGATCGCTATTGTCACGCTGCTGAGTGTCATTTCTCCCCTATTCTACGGCAACTGGATTCAAACGAAGTCCCCTTGGCCTTGGCTCTGGTTGTTTGCGGTGACGATGCTCGTTCTGCTTTTGGCTACGCTGACTCCAGAGCGATATGCCCAGTCCAAACTGGTTGAAAGGGTGTTACCTGCAATCCATAGGGTTTTTGATATGGCTGACACGGAACGAGTCACCGTGCATATCCTCAAGAGCCGCAGAAAAGAAAGGTATGAACAGCTTGTCGACTATCACCCTCGAAAGTATGGCGGCCGGGGGAGGAGTTTCCCCTTCTCTCACGGAATAGTAGGTGAGTGCTTCAAGAAGATGGGAGCACAATGGTATAGCATTCTGGATGGAGAGACGTTCGAGCAGGCCATGGCCAGGCGATGGAATTTTGCCCCTGAGGAACTGGGGCGGCTCAGGAAGGACAGGAGATCCTTCTTTGCGATAGCGATTGGAAA
Source organism: Terriglobia bacterium (assembly GCA_050018435.1). Taxonomy (GTDB): domain Bacteria; phylum Acidobacteriota; class Terriglobia; order UBA7540; family UBA7540; genus Bog-366. The sequence goes on along the minus strand of JBEKAD010000155.1, from coordinate 3,127 downwards.
GTCCAGTGACCGTGCTAAAGCCGTCGTGTACTTGGATTCACCGTAGAGAGTTAAATTCGGCGAGTCTGCATTCGCGGATATCGAATCCAAAATGCGTTCCGCGTTCGTTCCTTTGCTGGAAGAAATACTCAAGGATTGAGGAACCTCCCACATGCCACCGGTTCGCCTGATTGTCCTAGACCTGGACAATACGATCTATGATTGGCTTGGTTTCTACATTCCCAGCTTTTTAGCGATGATAAAAGAACTGAGCCGACTTACCGGGATTGATGCCGAAGACCTTAAGGCGGCGTTCAAGCGAGTCCATGAGAAGCACACGACAACGGAATACGCTTTCGCGATCGAGGAATTGGACGTCTTACACGCGAAGCATGGGAAACTCACTGTAAAGCAAACCCTCGAAAGATATGGACCAGCAATCGAAGCCTTTAGAAGGACAAGGCAAAGGACAATGCGTCTGTACGATGGCGTTTCAGAAAGTCTTGCGGAACTCAGAAACCGAGGGAAGACCCTAGTGGCTATGACTGACACGTTCGACTACTATGCAATCCGCAGGCTCAAAGACCTAGGCGTGGAAGAGTACTTTTCTGCAATTTGCGCTCCAAGGGACCCGGGACTCCCGCCAGGAGTCTCGCCGAGGGAGGCCAGACGCTATACAGACCCATCTCGTTATGAAACCATTATCCCGCATCGCATCTCCCCAGAGGCCGGCAAGCGTAAGCCGGATCCATCAATCCTTGGTAACCTTTTGACAACCATGGCGGTTCCTGCGCAAGAAACGATTCTCGTGGGCGACAGCCTGTCCCGAGACATCCGAATGGGCCAGTCCTGCGGCGCCTGGGATGTATACGCAAAGTACGGTGACAACGTAAACCCGGAGTATTACCAGGAGCTCCTGAAGATCACTTATTGGGGATATGAGGACGTTAAGGAGCACGTGCAACTTGACGCCGGTGTCATTGTGCCGACTTTTGCGATCGGGGCCTTTGGCGAGATTTTCCAAGTAATCCAAGAAATCGAGTCCAGGGCAGGAGCAGATCGGAGCTGACCAATTTAGCTGCTTTGCCGCGCGGGCGAACCCCGCTCTACTCGATATGCGCCAGCCCGTTACCATTACCATTCGAGCTGGTAGCGCAGAGTTTCGCCCTTCAGAAACTCGGCGGCTTTTCGTTGTTTCGTATTAATAAACGTGCAGACCTTATCATGTTAAGAACCGCAGAGTGAGGCAAACTGCGCCTAACTCTGCGCTACGCGCTCTTGGCTGCGACGGGCTGGGGCGCAGACATAGAAGGCGATGTCTGCGCCACCCGCGAAGCACATAGGTATCGACGATGGCAAGTCGGAACCTCATGAACAGCCGCCGCTAGGACCACTCACCGCAACAGGCTAACACCACGGGTTGCAACCCTCATCAGAAATGTAGAAACTCCAAACCCTCTCCCGTGGGGAGAGGGGGGACCGCAAGGCGGTGGGTGAGGGGTCTCTTCGCGGGTGAGCTGGTAGCGCGGAGTTGTGCGCATTCTGCACTACTCCGCGGCTCTTAATAAGAAACGCGTTCACATGTCTACCAATGTGAAAGACCGGAAAGCCGCAGACGAAGGCAAACTACGCCTACGTCTGCGCTACGCGCTTTTACCTTGTGCACCCACCATGTCGGGACAGATGTTCAAACTCACTTGCCGCCGCCCTCGTGTGCCTACAGCGGCAGAGTACAGATTCGGTTGGCCCATTCCTCGGCCTCGGAGGCGGCCCATACAAGGAGGAGAGCTTCGATGGCAGCAAGATGGTCTACTTTTTGCGAAATGATGAACACACCGGGACTTGTCGTGGCCATGACGAATTCAGCGAAGGCGCGGGGCATGGTCTTGCGGTCGTGGGAAACGAGAATCCGTCCTTCGGAAGCGGCGAGGGCGAGCACCTCGTGGTCGCTCAGGCCGCGAAGCTCCCCGCCGACTGCCGTGCGGAAATCAATCCCCGGCTCGCGGCGGAGAACGCCCTTCACGACGTCATGGTTAAGGTCAGCGTCAGCCAGGAATCGGATCTTCATTTTCGCGTGGCGGGCTGTTGCTGGCGCGCTTCCTCGAGTTTCCGGTAGAGGAGGGGATTCGATTGGCGGGCTTGCTGGCGGAGGGCCTCAAATTCCCGCTCACCCTCTTGCAGATACGCATCGATTTCGGTCTGATGAGCCAGGTAAAAGGCAATGGCCCCGTACACCTCTTCCAAGGTGAGGGCGGGAAACGACTGAGCAATGCTTTCCGGCGCGGCGCCGCGCAAAAAGGCGTAAACAAGCGAGTCGAGAGAAACACGGGTGCCGCTGATTCGATAGGCGCCTTCCCGCTTCTCAACGTACTCCTTGGTCATTCCGACCCTCCATTTGACCCTTATATTATCACAGGTTGAGGCAGCGCGGACCTGTTTTGTAGGTCCGCGGTTCTTCCCTCATTGCCAATCAAAAGCCGCGGACCTATAGAACAGGTCCGCGCTACATCTGCTACCCCTTGGATATGACACTTTGGAAACTGTCACATGATCGCTGTCCTTTCATCTCGGCGAGGAGTAACCTGTTGCTCAAATGACAAACGCAAAAGCGGCTAATCGATGGTTATTCGCGGCGCGGGTCATCACCCCCCTCTGTGGACTACCGTTGTTTCCAGTGTGCCTTGCATTCTTCAGAGATCACGTACCGGAAGAGCATTTTGCTTGGGTGGTGGCACCATACATCTTGCTGTTTATCCTTCTCTGGGTTCGTCCAATGATTAAAATCGCCTTGGGAATCATCTTGATGGTGGCACCCACCGTGCCCTTTCTCTGTAGCTTTCTTGGGGTGGTCTTGGCTGGGATCGACTTCTTTGGAGCGGCAGGGTTCGTTATCGCATCTCACGCGGCGCTCCTTGGAGTAGCCGCCATGTCGTTTCAACACGAATATGGCACAAAGACCACTTGGACTCTGATATTGATCGGTGGTGCCATCGCGGCGGTTTCGGTAGGAGTCTGCATTTGGTTGTTCTTGAAGTCTTTTACTATTGGGTAAGTTCTGAACCTCCCCACTGCACTTGAGGTCACAAATTGTGATTTCAAGTTTGAGGTGGGGCAAGGAGGCCCAACAACGAACATGCCGGCCTCCCGA
>JBEKAD010000154.1:0-9644 GCA_050018435.1 Terriglobia bacterium | reverse complement strand
AACTGATCGAGCTGATGCAAAAGCAGGCCACGCAGTTCGGGGCAGAGTTTATGGAAGGGAACGTGGCGAAGGTGGACCTTTCCCAACGGTCCTTCGTGCTCGAGGCGGGCCAGGAGCGGCTGGAAACGAGGACGCTCATCATCGCCTCGGGAGCTTCGGCGAAAATGCTGGGTCTTGAGTCCGAGCGCAAGCTGCTGGGGCACGGAGTTTCCACCTGCGCCACTTGTGACGGTTACTTCTTCCGGGGGAAGGAAGTGGTGGTGGTGGGCGGCGGCGACACGGCAGCGGAAGACGCGCTCTTCCTGACGCGCTACGCCAACGAGGTCAGCATTATCCATCGCCGCGAGCAATTGCGCGCTTCCAAAATCATGCAGGACCGCCTTCGCCGGAACGAGAAAATCAAATTCATCTGGAACTCCGTGGTGGACGATATTCTGGACGCTGACAAGCGTGAAGTTTCGGGAATAAAGCTCCGCAACATCAAAACGAAGGAAGAAGCCCTCAAGCCCGTGGATGGGGTCTTTATCGGGATCGGGCACGAGCCCAACACCAGCTTGTTCCGTGGGCAATTGGAGGTTGACGACCTGGGATACCTCATCACCCGCGAAGGGTCGAAAACCAACATCCCGGGCGTTTTCGCCGCCGGGGACGTCAAAGACCGCGTTTACCGGCAAGCCGTTACGGCGGCGGGATCGGGTTGCATGGCCGCGATGGACGCCGAAAAGTTTTTGGAAGCGGAGCATTAAGAAAGGCAGATGGGCAGATGGGAAGTGGGCAGATAGAAAAGTCGAAAGGCAAAGTGCAAAAGTCAAAGTCAGCCGCTTTTGCCCTTTGCCTTTTGCACTTTGCCTTTTGACTTTGCACTGTCCACCTGCCTACCTGCCCACTGCCTATCTGCCCATATTCCGACCTTATAAGGTTTCTGCCCATGCTTCGTTCCCTCCTGCTCTACCTTTCCGAGCGCGAAAGTCCCAAGAAACTCCTTATGGGCAACCCCCTCGGACGCCGCTTGGCCTCGCGATTTATTGCGGGTGAGGAACTTGAAGACGCCCTGCGCGTGGTCCGCCGGGTTAATAGCGAGGGTTTCATGGTGACGCTCGATTGTTTGGGTGAGAGCGTCCAGGAGGTCGCTGCCGCCGAAGCCGCTTGCCAAACTTATCTTCAGCTTCTCGATCGACTCGCGGCGGAAAAGCTGGACTCGCACGTCTCAGTAAAGCTGACACAATTGGGCTTGGCCATTGACGAAGGGCTGGCGCGGCGGAATCTGGCGCGCCTCGCTGAGAGCGCGGCTCGACACCACAATTTTGTGCGGGTCGACATGGAAGGCTCGGCGGTCACGGAGGCGACCTTGCGGGTGTTCTGCTCCGTGGACGCGCCTCGAGACGTGGTGGGAATCGCCATTCAGTCATACCTCCACCGCACGGAGGCGGACGTGGAAGAACTTCTAAAACGCGGCGTGCGCATCCGGCTGGTGAAAGGCGCTTACAAGGAGCCTCCGGATATCGCCTTTGCCCGTAAGCGCGATGTCGATCGGAGCTATCAAGAGCTTACGGAAAAGCTCCTTGCCAGCGGGATTTATCACGCCGTCGCTACGCACGACGAACGCCTGATTGCGGCCACCGAGCGCTTCGCGCGCGCGCGGAGCATTTCGCCGGAAAGCTTCGAATTCCAATTGCTTTACGGCATCCGCCGACGACTCCAGCGGGCGCTGATCCAGCAAGGGTGGCGGGTGCGTCTGTACGTTCCGTACGGGCGGGAGTGGTATGCTTACTTTATGCGCCGGCTCGCGGAGCGGCCCGCCAATCTGTTTTTCCTGATGCGCAATCTTTTCAGGGCTTGATGGGCGCGGGCGGCCCGGTTGCCGCAACGGTGACAGCTTTCTCCGTGTTCTTTGTGTATCAAAAGCTTTAACACAGAGTGCACGGAGCATCTCAGTGAGCTCTGTGTTGAGGCTTTTCTGGGCAGGGAGGACACGGAGAAGAGGCGCAAAAAAGTTTTCAGCAATCAGTCACCAGTTTTCAGTAAAGCTGCCCACTGACGACTGACTACTGACGACTGACAACTAATGAATTATCCCGACGCTGTACGTGAATTCGCTCGTTACGTGGCGCGCCCGGCGGAGGAGATCCGCCTGGACGAGGCGGCCCTGCTGCTGGCGCGCACGGAGTATCCGGCGCTTGACCTTTCCGCGCAACTGGCGCGCTTGGACGCGCTGGCGGCACGCGCCCAGTGCGATCCCCGCCAGTCGCCCCACGCCAATATCGCCAGTCTGAATCGGCTCCTCTTTGAGGAGGAAAACTTCGCCGGCAATGAAGAAGACTATGATGACCCGCGCAACAGTTATTTGAATGATGTCTTGGATCGCAAAATGGGCATTCCCATCACCCTGTCGCTCGTTTATCAGGAAGTCGCGCGCCGATGCGGCTTGCCGGTAGTAGGGGTGGGATTTCCCGGACATTTCCTTACCAAGTACCTTGCCGCATCGGGAGAAATCCTCTTGGACCCCTACCACCGCGGCGCCATTCTGAGCCTTCAGGACTGCGAAGAGAAACTGAAAGCCCAATTCGGGGAAGAGGCAGAGTTCCGGCCGGCCTACCTGGTGGTCTCATCGACCAAGCAGACCCTGACCCGCATGTTGAATAACCTGAAGGGTTCTTTTTTCCGCCGCAGGGATTTTGCCAAAGTTCTGATGATGATTGAAATGGCCCTGGCCGTTGACCCCGCCTCGCGCTAGGAGGTTCATGATCGCGGCATGATCTACTTCCTCCTTCGGCACTACGGAAAAGCGATGGCCGATCTTCGCGCCTACCTCAACCTTTCTCCTCCCGACGACCCGCAAATCCAGGGTGTGCGGATGATGATGCACCGGATTCGGGCGATGCATAACTGAGAAGAACCGCCACCGGAGTGCGTTGGTTGAGGAATCGCGCTGGACGAAAGGGCGTAGTCCTGGACCATTCGGCGCAGGGCGTAACATTTTCGCATCCCGCTGCGGGCAGGACGCCCGCGTCGCACCCAGAGGATGAAATTCCAAGGATTCTTAGGTACACTGTGCAGGAAAAACACGGTCGATGAACACCTGCCAGAGGGGAGGGATGACCGTCACTCTTGATTGGTGGGCTTTCCCCCGGTGGCTGGACTGCCTCGCGCCAGCCCCTCGATATGTGTAGCAGGCGGCGCGTGAGAACCTTTCTCTCACAATCTGGTTCAGCATAGAAAACGCCGAGATCGGGTCACTCCTTTGCATCGTCAAGGGCTTTCAGGCACGCTAATCACCGTCCTCCGCTTCGACGCGCTTGTCTCTCTCGCCTTTGCTATTACGGCACATGCTCTCTCAACGCTGTCGACCTCGGCAACGATGAACAACCGCGTGGGGTCCAGTCCCTGGCACAAGGCAGCCACCTCGTCTAGCAGTTCGTCCACCGTGCAGTTTAGTAATGGCCAAACCTGGACAGACTTGCCATATTCCTGCATCCGTCGAAGCAGGTCAATCCACCGCGAAAGGGGCGGAGCGCCCGCGCCGGGAATCCACTGTATGGAGTTAAGCTTGTCCACAGAGCAGATTTGGGGAAGGTGCGGAATGGCTCCCGGGCCGTCCAGGTGATAGAGCGACCGGTCAACGTGATCGCAGCATTCGGTTAGATCCTGCCAGCAGAACTTGTTGTACATTGCCGGACTGATCATACACGTGAAATCCATCTGCCCAATGCACAAGAACCGCCTGGAACTCCACCCCATGGTCCACTGGGATGTTCCTTGATCTGTCGGCCCAATGACCTCCCAGACAACATCGACGACGTACTTCCACAGCTTCGTCATTTGAGCCATGAAATGGTGAATTGCCGCCGGGCGATCCAACAGATCGAGTAATAAACGCTCAGGTCCTCGGAGGGCACTTAAGGCATCAATCCCGGTGTGCAAGTCAGGGAAACCGGTCACCCACTTGTTCCGCCCAGCCTCTACGGAACGCCGAAGAATTTCCGTATAAAGCTTCCACCAGGGGTTGCTTGGATCGATGCGGAAATCCGACTGGCCATCCCAATCTTCCACAAACGGGACGACCCACGAAGTGTTGTGCTCTCGAGGGCGAAGAATCAGGTCAGCGCCCAGCCAGGCCGCAAACTGATCCGGACCCAGCCAAGGGTTATAAACAGGCAACGCGTCGCCAGCGTAATATGTCTGGCTTAACTGCGCCTCGGTCGACTCAATGACGTAATCAACATCGGTCCATAGTTCTTCCTCGCTCGCCGGCTCCGCAATGGAAGGCCCCGGCTTCGCCTTTGGAACCGTTATCCACATCAGCGGGAACTCTTCCAGTTCGCCGTCCCAAAACGCCTCATTGCGAGCTAAGGCCTTAGAGACCTGCTTCTCTTCAATCCAAATGGAATGCACATCGGCCTCCGAAGTGACCGGCCCGGGAGCGTCATCGGACCAAACCCATTATGGGGATGGGGTGCGAACCCTTGGAAATAAGCGCGCCTCAATTCGACCGTCGGTGCGGACCGAACCATCACTGGGGGAGCAATGGGAAGCGCCGCAAACCTAATTACCCCTCGGCGCGTCCTTCTGCGCCCGGTCATGATGGTAGACATGCCGGTAAAGCTCGTTGTAACTCCTGCTCAGTTTTGCATAGAGCGCATGGTTCGCGGGGTCCGGACGGAAGACCCGCTCTCGGCAGTAGAACGCCTGACTGCACTCTTCGAGAGATGAAAAAGCTCCGGCCCCTACGGCCGCTATCATGGCTGCGCCCAGGGTTGCAGACTCGGTAATCGCGGGCCTTTCGATGGATAATCCCGTGATATCTGCGCCGATCTGGAGCCAGATATCGCTTTTGGCGCCTCCACCGATTGCACGAACCACTTCCGTAGAAAAGCCGCACCGCCGGAAGAGTTCGATACACTCATAGAAGGTGTATCCCAATGCCTCCAGCGTAGCGCGGTACAAGTCGACGCGGGTGTGATGGAGCGACAGGTTCAGAAACCCTCCTCGGGCATCCGGATCGGGGACCGGAGAGATCATGCCGTCGAAGTACGGGAGCATCACGACACCCCTGCTGCCGGGGGGAACATTCCTCGCCATCTCGTCAAGTTCCGGAAGGCTGAGCCCAGGACTCATCTCCCGATTGAACCATTCGAGAAGCACTCCCGCAGTCTTTGAAAACGCCAATCCAAACTGATATCGAGGGATCGGGAACCTACCTCCCAGAAGTCCCGGGGGCAGGGGATGGGGAAGATGGTCGGTAAGGGTAACGAGAGCCAGACAGGTACCGGTGGTCACCGAAACGATCCCGGGACGGCAGTTCCCGGCTCCCAAGGCGCCCGCGTATTGATCATTGGTCCCTGTCACCACCAGGGCTTCGCCATCGAGTTCCCACTCCTCGGCGCTCCTCTTCGTGACCTTTCCGACGGGGCGCCCGGTGGGTTGTATCTCAGCTATTTGACCCTTTTCAATCTCCGCCGCTGCCAGCGCCGCCTCGCAGTAGCCGGGTGCGTCCTCGGCATACAAACCGGTGCTCGATGCGGTGCTGGGATCGGTAACGGCCCTTCCGGTCAGCCGGTAGGTGAGGTAATCCGGCAGCAGCAGATACCGTTTGGCGCGTGCCATGAGGCCGGGAAAATGCTCACCTAACCACATGATTTTCGGACCCGTGGCAATGGGAGTTACATGCGGCGTTGCTTCCAGAAGATGGCTCGAGCGCAAAGCCTGTGTCAGTCGTGCCGCCTGCTCGACCGCGCGCGCGTCGTACCAAATAATCGCCGGATGGAGCGGTTCATCGTGCTCATCCAGAGACACAAACGTTTGTCCCTGGGAAGCAATGCTGAGGGCTATGATTCGCGCTCCACTCTCACGGAGCGCCGAAACCGCGGCTTGGCGGGCCGCCAAATAGATGGTCTCGATGGGAATCTCAATGCGTCCGTCGTTGGTCAATTGCGGCTGGTAGGGACGATGCGCGATGGCGAGTAGGCGACCTTGTCCATCGACGACGCCCGCTTTGGCGCCCGTCCCACCAACATCCAATCCCAGGTATGCCTCTTGCCGCATGAAGTTGAACCTCGTCCTACTTTAAGACCACAGTTTCCCATTGCATAAGGTTGCCCCAACGCGCGATATCGTCCGTTACCTTCCCATAGATCAGTGCGCAATGATGAATTCCCCCCGCCTGGCTGTATTCGGCCAAGAGCTCTTCCACTGGCAGGGAGGCTTTAAACCACCCGTGGACCGAATCCGCCATGCGGTCCACTCCTTCCACATCCTGCATCACCACGGGAGCGACAATCAGGGAATAATGACGGTCAGCGCTGGGAGCTAAGCTCGCTAACACCGCGTCACCGGGCCGGAACAACCCCACAGCCACCGCCGGGTTTCCAACGTCCGTGAACGGGAACGGTTTCTCGATCAATCTCGGTGTGCCGACGGTAAGATTGATGTTCATCTCGCCCATGTGACTGAGAAATATCTGGTCTCGCTCCCAGTCGGGGCAGAACATTTCAGTAAAACTGGTCTCTGGAAAGACCGACGCCAGCGCGCCGACAAACGCTGCGGTGAGAACATCTCCTTCACCGGCATAGCCGATGCCGCGCGCCATCGCTTTGCTGGCCTCCAGGAAGGGGATGACCGGCAAACCCAAAGCCTTATCGACGGACATAAAGTTTATCGTGAGGGCGGTAAGTCTCTCCTTCTCAAGCCACCGGCGGATGGCGAGGCCGGCGCGCGCACTTCGCCGGTGAACCTCGGGATTGAGATCCTGGATGAGGAAATGTTCGCGATCGAAAGACATCTCCGCTTCGACCGCGTCGTCGTCCACTTCCGCCAATAAGGACGAAATGACCGAGGCATCTCCTTGGATGGTCTCGATACCCAGGGTTTCCTTCAATTCTGCCGGGGGCACGGCGAAATCTCCCATCCCCGCAAACGCCGGCCCGACCCGCCCAACTCGAGCCTTCCTCAAAGCCCCCGCCAATCGCGCCGAGTGAGCCAGCGCGGCCACCCGCTCCAGCACGTCGGATTTCTGCCAATGGCCCGCCACCACCTCGAAAGGTTTTCGGTTCCGCAGGAGCAAGTTGCACATGTCCTGAACCCCATGGATCCCATGATTGTAAAGGAGTTCTTGGGGATCTTGGGCAGGGCCATAGGAGTATGTCGGGGTCGTGTCCAACACAATAATGGGAGTCGGTATCGAGGCTAAAACCGCCGAGGATTCCAGAGAAGGAGAATAGGCCAGATGGAGGGTAACGATGGCATCCACGTGCTCTTCCTCAAATTGTCGCACTGCTGATTCGAACTCGGGCTTCAACCGACATACCGGAACGGTGCTGACCTCCAATCCGCGTCCGGTCAAGGCGGCGGCAATTTGCTCATAGAAACTGTTCACTCTTGCTCGCAGCTCGGGCCAAGCCTGGTCGTAAAGTTCTATGTACAGAGGTAGAAGGCCCACTTTGGTTTTGGTCACAGTTGTTCTCCGCCAAGGTTAAGCAATTTTCAGAAGCTCCTCTGGCATCCCCGCCTCGCCAAGCATTTTCGCAGCATTGCCATGGAAGACAGCCTCGATGTCCTTTTCACCCAGGCCGGTGCGTGCAGCGGCATAACAGAAAGCGTCCAGTTCCTCGTACATGAAGAAAGTCAAACGGTCTGCATCTTCCCCGTCTAACTCCCGCAAGTGAGTATCTCCGCCGACATCACCATAAAGTCCTCTGGGAATCAAATTGACATAGTTCCCTCCTTCACAAATGCGTCGCATGCGCATTCGGGTTATGGGTAGGTCGCTGCCAAAAAGGATGCGCTCAGGACCCACCGCCCGGATTGCCTGCTCGAAGGTCGCGGCACAGGTGTTGGCAGAGATATCGAATGACACTTTCCGGGTCTCGCCCAGGGCTTCGAAGGCATTACCGATATCCTCCGGACAGTACGCGCGTCCCACGTGCGCAATAATCATCTTGACACTCGGGTAGTGTCTTTCAATTTCTATGATTTGAGTCAGGTTCAAGGGGTCTCGCAAGCGTCCGGGCCGGGGGATATGTAACATGAGTATTCCGCCGCGCCTGTCCAACACCTTTAATTGGTGGTGCGGAAGGAAGTCGTAGATCTGAATGTCCTTTTCCGGAATGCGAGGGTCAGAGCGCGTCAAGTATACCTTGGCGCCGAGAAAATTCCGGGACGCGATGCGCTCTTCAAATTCAATTTCACCCCACTGCGGATCCGCAAAGAGCAAAGCCGGAACGCGGTATTTGCGGCCACTCTCGCTGACATACCGATTGCCCGCGTGGATGTCGTCCCCAAAGGATAGGGCAGAGCCAAAAATAAGGGGAAGCAACTTTTTGCCCGGAAACAGCAGACGGTGCGTTTCCACAAGATCTTCCATGGAGTTGTCGAGGGCTACCCGCTCAGGCCAAGTGACGGCCCGGGGATGTGCTGGTTTTTCTTTGGATTGGAACTTATCAAGCCACACGTGCGTGTGGATGTCGATGATGTTGCGGGGAAGAAAGGACTGCAATCGCTGCTCGTAAAACTCCCAGTCAACCGGCTTGACCTCAAATAGGCTACTCATCTCTCTTCCGTCACTTCTATGGAACAACGACTTTAACATTTGTCTGCTGGCTGAACTGGCGAAGTTGAACTGCACTGAGGCTGGGGGCTGTGTACCAGACGTCGAAGTCCGAGAGGCGTCCATAGACAACATGGGCAGTGGCGCCGACCTTGGTGTGGTCAGCAAGCAGAATCCTGCGGCTTCCTCTTCGCAGCATGATCGTGGTCAGCCGGGCAATATCGGGGTCGGCCACCAAGCAATTCCCTTGCTCGTCAATGGCATCTGTCCCCAGGAAGACTCGGTCGAATTGAAGTCCCTCCAGCGTCTGTTCCATCATGGTTCCACCGATAAAATTCATCTCCGGGTTATACTCCCCGCCCAGGATGTAGAGCCGCACGTCAGGGAATTGGTTGAGCACCGAGATGACGGCCAACGAATTTGTATAGACGCGGATTTTTCCGGTCCGGCCCAAGTGTGGAGCAAGATGAAAAGGTGTTGACCCATCATTAAGAAGGATCACCTCACCACTGCGTACCTCTTTGGCAGCGGCTTGTCCGATCGCCTGCTTCAGTTCAAAATTAAGTGCCACCCTTTTGTGGTACTCAGATTCCACGGAAGCCCTTAAAACGCATCCCCCGTGCGTCCGAAGAATAACCTTGTTCCCCTCCATCCGGTCCAAGTCCCGGCGAATGGTAAGGGGTGAAACGCCGAATTTCTTGGCAAGTCCTTCAACACTCAACTCGGACTGTAATGCGTGCAGTTGAGAAAGAATTTGCTGCTCGCGTTGGTGCGGTTTCATGATCTCCTATTGTCCCCAGATTCGGATAAATCACAAGCGATTATACCCGATGCTTGGGGTCGGGCGCGGTCAGCCTCTGGCGGTTGCCCAATGTTAATACCCCTTAAATGCTTTGTAAGACATTTATTTTCATCGATATAGCCTGACGTAGCGTTCTCATTTTTGGACTTTCCTGTTTTGTTTCATGCACATAGCCAAACCGATTGGCATTTTTGACATATTCTTGCCGGCACGCCCCCGAGTGGAGGGTAGTGTCCTAATTTGCGAAGAAGCCCCAACGGGGCGGCCTAGCAAAGCCCAGGCCAACGGCCTGGGTTAACG
>JBEKAD010000153.1:0-9737 GCA_050018435.1 Terriglobia bacterium | reverse complement strand
CGCTCGGCACTGTGAACATCAGCGTGACGAGTTCGGGCCAGACCACCAATACGGTGACGTATACAATAGGGCCCGCATTTACCGTGAGTTCCGTAATCCCCGCCAATGGCGCATCAAACGTGCTGATCAATCAGGTACTCTCGGCAACCTTCAGTCAGGCGGTGAACTGTGCAACGATCACCACCACGGGCGCCGCGCCAAGCTTTACCCTGACAGGACCTACGGGAGCCGTAGCCGTAACGCTCACGTCGTGCTCAGCCTCAACTGCGACCTTTACACCGACCAGCCTTCTCGCCTCCAATGCCTCTTATACTGCCACGCTGACAACGGCGGTACAGGACTCTCTAGGCGATCCGCTGCTGAGCAACTTTGTGTGGAGCTTTTCCACCGCGCCTCTTCCTACCGTGACTTCCACCATCCCCACAAATGGCGCAACGGGCGTGCCGGTCAATCAGGTACTCACGGCAACCTTCAGTGAGGCGATGACCTGTTCAACGATCGCCTCCCCCGCGACGACCTTTACCGTGACGGGGCCGGCGCCGGGCTTGGCCGTCGTAGGAGGGACAGTCACCTGCTCAGGCGCAACTGCGACCTTTACACTTACATCGGGAACCCTTCTCGCCGCCAATACCACTTACACTGCCAAGATTACAACTGGGGTGAAGAACCTGGGAGGCGGAGCACTGGCGAGCAACTATTCATGGATCTTTACAACCGAGCTTGTCCCTACAGTGATTTCCACAGTCCCCACAAATCTCGCAACGGGCGTGCCGGTCAATCAGGTACTCACGGCAACCTTCAGTGAGGCGATGAACTGTGCAACGCTCACCTCCCCCGCGACGACCTTTACCGTGACGGGGCCGGCGCCGGGCTTGGCCGTCGTAGCAGGAACAGTCAACTGCCTCGGCACGAGCGCGACCTTTACACCGACAAGCCTTCTCGCCGCCAATACCTTATACACTGCCACGATTACAACCGGGGCGACTAGTCCGACAGGCGCTCCACTGGCGACCAAGTATGTCTGGACCTTTACAACCGAGCTTCCTCCTACAGTGATTTCCACCGTCCCCATAAGTGGCGCAACGGGCGTGCCTTTCTACCAGGTACTCACCGCAAACTTCAGTGAGGAGATGAACTGTGCAACGGTCCTCACATCCTTTACCTTGAGTGGAGGCGGAGGAGGATTGGTCGCCTGCTCCGGCGCGAGCGCGACCTTTACACCGGCAAGCTCTCTCGCCCCCAGTACCTCATACACTGCCACGATTACCGGGGCGACGAGCCTGACAGGCGCGCCACTGGCGACCTATTCATGGAGCTTTAAGACAGGTGCGGCGCCCCCCACGGTGACCGCCATAGCCCCTCTCAATAATGCTTCCGGTGTGGGGCTCAACACGGCAATCACCGCGCAGTTCGACGAGGCGATGCAGGGTGCAACGGTGACTGGGGCATTTACGCTTAGGGCGGGAGGCGCAGCTTCGCTTACTACGCCATGCGTAGCATCTGCCGGAACCTTAGTAGGCGGGACCCCTACCTATAGCGCTACAAACAACATTATAACCTTTACGCCCACGAGCCCGGGACTAGCACCCCTTACCTGCTATACTGCCACCATTAGCACCGGGGCCACAAGCTCGGGCTCGCCAGGCATTGCCATGGCAGCTAACTACGTATGGGTGTTTGCAACCGGCGCGGCCCCAGCCGTCACCCCACCCACGGTGATTTCCACCATCCCTGTGACGGCGACCCCTCCTGTCACCGGTGTGCCCCTCAACCAGGAGATCACCGCCACCTTCAGTGAGGCGATGAACGATACAACGATCACCTCAGGCACCTCAGGAACCTTTACCCTGACGTATGGGACGCCGGCGGTATCTGTATCAGGCGTCGTGGGCTACATTGCAGGTACCGACACGGCGATCTTCATCCCCAGCAGCGATCTGTTGCCCAATACCTATTACACTGCCACGATTACCAATGGGGTAGCCGACCTGGCGGGCAATTTCATGGTGAATAACTATGTTTGGAACTTTACTACGGCCGCGGCTACCGTCAGCGCCCCGCCCATATTGGATTCCACGACCCCTGCGAGTGGCGCCACAGGGGTGTGTCTCAACGCGGCCATCAGCGCAACCTTCAGTACGGCCATGAACGCTACAGCTACCTCAGTCAACACGACGACCTTCGCGGTGACAGGACCCGGTGGGCTGGTAACCGGAACATACTCCCAAGACATAACAGGCACCATCATAACCTTCACACCCGCGAGCAATCTCACACCCCTTACCACCTATACTGTCACGATCAACGGGGTCACCGACCTGGCAGGCACTCCGCTGGGGAGCCCCGGCCTCGTACCGAACCCGTGGAGCTTCCAGACAGGGTCGGCAACGTCATGTTTAGCGCCCGTACCCCTTGGGGTGGCCACGCCTTTCGGGGGCTTTGGGGGTGGCGCCGGGATGACCAACCAGGGAAGTAATACCGTGATCAATGGGGATATTGGGACCACCGGTGCTTCGTCCACGATGACGGGATTCCACGATACCACCGAGCCGTACATCGCGTATTCAGAAGGATGTATATACACCGAAAGTGGGTATAAAGGAACAGTCAACGGCGAGATATTTACTGATGGACCCACGCTTCCCACTGTTGCTTCGTGTCCTAATGAAGGAACTGCTGCCACCATGGCGGTCGCAACCCAGGCCAGAGCCGACGCGCTTACCGCGTATAACGCCCTCGCTGCAATGCCATCAGATTTTGGATGCCCGGGCTCCGGCAATGGCGCCGGGCTCACCCTCCCTCCTGGCGTCTATACCTGCCCCGCGACCACCTTTAAGATATCTCTGGGGGATCTCACGCTCGACGCCGGAGGCAATGCCAATGCTGTCTGGGTCTTCCAGATAGGGAGCGCACTCACCGTGGGTACCGCGTCGGTCGCTAGCAGCGTGAAGCTGATCAACGGCGCCCAGCCCCAGAACGTCTTTTGGCAGGCCGCCACTGGGGCGGTTATTAACTATGGAGGGGGAGGAACTATGGTGGGGACCATCATCGCGCTTACAGGAGGAGTTACAATCTCTTCTCCCGGCGTCGCCACGATTACGACGCTGAACGGGAGAGCGTTGAGCCTGGGCGCATCGGTCACCATGGTGAACACCGTCATTAACGTGCCAGGGCAGTAGTATGAGGAAGTAAGACCCACGGGTGAGACCGCCTTCCGGGGCGGTCTCCTCCCAAGCAAGAAAATGCGGCGTTGAGTTGGAAGCAAGTTGAGTTGAGTAGTACTGCAAGGGCTGAGAAGCGAGACTCTTTGTGCCCCCGCTTCTGAGTGAGTAGGCACAATTCAGGAGGCAACAATGAGATTAGGAACTCGGATTATTACCACAATGGCGGTTGCTTTCTTACTGGCGCCTACCCTCTTACTCTGTGCGGACGACACAGCAAAGTCGGCAGCCACAGCGAAGAAGGATGGAGCTGTCAATTCCCGCGTCGCACCCGGCGCCGTGGCCAAAGCCCAGCTGGCTGCGGCAGCGCCAAAGTCCGTGCCGGGGACGGCCAAGCCGGACAGCTATACTCCCAGATTTGAGCTTTTTCTGGGCTACTCGAATTTCCGTGAGGCGAGCAGCACCGCAAACCGCCTCGCTCAGCTATCCGGTGGAAGCACGTCGCTCGCTATCAACGCGAATCGTTACTTTGGGTTCGTTGGCGACTTTGGCGCCTACCATGACACGAGGTTCGGCCCGAACGCGCCTCCCACCGGCGGCACGGTAGACGCTTATGGGGACGTCTACACCTACATGTTTGGTCCGCGCCTTTCCTTCCGGCGCGAGAGGTTCACTCCCTTTGTCCAGGCTCTGTTTGGAGGAGTGCACGCCAGTGACGTGACGCTCAATGGCTGTTCCGGGATTGGATGTACGCCCCTCCCCTTCGAGAACTCGTTTACCATGACCGCCGGAGGCGGACTCGACATCACGCTAGCCCGCCACGTCGCACTGCGTCTGTTTCAAGTCGAATACGCGATGACCGATTTCAAGAATCCTTACTCCAGCACGGGGGGAACGACGAGACAGAACGACATGCGCCTCTCGGCGGGACTCGTCTTCCGCTTCGGTGGGGAGCATCGCCCCCCTCCGCCTCCCCCACCTCCGCCCCCTCCGCCCCCCCAGCCGCCGGTGGCCTCGTGTTCGGCTGACAAGGGCATGGTCTATGCCGAATCGGGAGACGTTGTCACCGTGCGCGCGCAGGGCAGCAGTCCGGACAACAACCCCCTGACCTACTCCTGGACAGCAAGCGGTGGCGCCGTGGGGGGCTCCGGCCCTGAAGTCCAATGGAACTCCTCTGGCATGGCCGCGGGAAGCTATACGGTAAGAGTGCGCGTGGACGATGGCCGGGGCGGCACGGCGAATTGTGCGGTGGGTATTCGCGTCGATCCGCGGCCGAATCGCCCGCCGACGATGAGCTGCTCGGCGGACCGGCACTCCATCATGATCGGCGAACACGTGCAGATCACGGCGACGGCCAGCAGTCCGGACAACGCCCCGTTGACCTACTCCTGGCGCACCACCGGCGGCCAGATCGTCGGCTCAGGAGCGTCGGTGAGTTTCGATAGTTCCGGTCTGACCCCGGGCCGCAGCACGGTGACAGGCCATGTGGACGATGGACGCGGCCTCGCCGCCGAATGCTCAGTCGATTTCGACGTGCAGATGCCTCAGGCCGCAGCGATGCCAGCGGAATTGGAAGCAAGGCTTGCCCTTCACAGCATTTACTTCCCGACGGCGCAGCCCACGGCGGAGCATGCCGAAGGCGGCCTGACGGAGAGTCAGCAGAAAATCCTCAGGACTCTGGCCTCCGACTTCAAGACGTACCTCGCATTCAAGCCGGATGCCCACTTGACTTTGGAGGGGCATGCGGACCAACGCGGATCGGTGGAATACAACAACGCCCTTACGGAGCGGCGCGTGGCACGGAGCAAGAGCTTCTTGGTCGAGCAGGGCGTTCCCGAGGCCAAAATCGACACGAGGTCGTTCGGTAAACAGGAAATGCTGAGCCCCGCCCAAGTAAGGCAACAGATGAGAGAGAATCCCGACTTGACCTCGGAGGATCGGCGGAGGCTCCTGAGCGCCCATACTGATTGGAAGGGAATTGTCTTGGCCCAGAACCGCCGCGTAGATATCGTCCTGAGTGTGGCGGGGCAAAAGTCCGTTCGTCGGTACCCGTTCAATGCTAAAGACGCATTAACATTGCTTGATGACAAGCAGTTGGTGCGTTGATTGGTGACGGAGGCGGCGCCGGGCGGCCAAGAGGAAACCCAAGAAGCAGTAGGGCTGAGCAGTTAAACAACGGGTTTCCTCCGCCGGGTTAAGAAGCGTCAGCTCCCAAACCAGGCGGGGGAGACCCGGCGATTAAGAGCCATGACTGCCGTTCTTGCAGCGACCTGCCCCGCGCTATGAATTCTTCCGGAGTCTGATTCCCCAGCGAGCTACGAGGCCGGACCCGGTTGTAGCCCGGCCTCCAGGCTTCGACTTTCTGCTGCGCCTCCGGCAGACTGAGGAACCAATGCTGGTTAAGGGATGGGGTGTTCAGGGTTTCAAGTGGGAAGGGCGCGAGGTCATCCGATTCAGTAGTTCCAGTTATTCCTTTTGAAGTCGAGGGTCCCATGGGCAACGACCGTCCTTTTCCCGTTCGGTCATTTCTCTGGTCCGTGGTGTTGGTCGCAGTCGCCGCCGCGGGGATCTATCTGGCGTATGAACTGGTTGTCAAGCCGCAGCGGGCACTACAGAACCAGATCAGCGAGCAGAAAGAGACCATTGTCAAACTCGAGCAAGAGAAGCAGCGCCTCGAGGCCTACCTGAAGATTCTGAAGCGCATCGACCGCCGGGCTCGCATCGAGGTTTTGCGGCAGACGACGGACCCGCAGGGGAACCTGCAAACGACCATCCGGTTCACTGAGATTGACGACAGCGGCAAGCCGATGAATGTCTCCCGGGAGATGACTCTGCCGGGGCCAGAAGTCTATTTTGACACTCTGGTGATCAAGTTCGACGACCATTTCATCGAGGAGAGCGACCCCTTCAAAGGCCGGGCGCTCATGCTGTTTCGGCGGATCTTCTCCAGCACCATGCGGGCCGAAGATGGGTTCGTCATCGACCCCGATGGCCAGGCGCCCGAGGCCTATGCCGGGCGGCAAGCCCCCAGCGCCTTTGAGCAGGACCTCTGGAAGCGCTTCTGGGAACTCGCCAACGACGCGAAACTCGCGAAGGAGCACGGCGTGCGGGCTATCCACGGCGACGCGCCCTACATGCGGCTGGAGCCCGACCGGGTGTACGAGATCTGCCTGAGGTCAACCGGTGAAGTCATCATCACGCCCGGAACGCGGCTGGCGCCCCCGCCAACGACCCCGTAGAGCCCCCGGAAAAGCCCGGAACCCGCGCTGAGAGTATCCGGGACTATATTTTCACGCGGAGCGACACCGGTTTGTTAAATCGCATCAAATATGATATTCGAGACGCAAGATTTCGTCGCCATTCCGCCTAACTGAACATGGATAAACAGGATGGACAAGATAGGGAATTGAAGCATGAGCTGACCACCAAGGGCGCGATCGGTTGTGCCTTTGAAGTCATCAACGAACTTGGCGCGGGTTTCCTGGAATCGGTCGATGAGAAGGCTTTGCTTCTGGCGCT
Organism: Terriglobia bacterium; assembly: GCA_050018435.1. Taxonomy (GTDB): domain Bacteria; phylum Acidobacteriota; class Terriglobia; order UBA7540; family UBA7540; genus Bog-366. The sequence continues at coordinate 3,057 of JBEKAD010000153.1, read as the reverse complement.
GCGACAAGAAGGCTTTTCAGCATTGTCCCAACATCCCGTCAAGGATATTTCTTCCGTCTCTTCATCCTGTTCTATCATGGGAATATCAGAAGTGGCGCCGGGCTTTACCCGGCATGTCCCGCCCTCCCGACCAAGTCGGGACAGGTTCCGGGCGGCGCTACAGGTAAACGCATTTTCCCAACGCAACACTAGGCAGGGTATTCAGGATTTTTTGTTCCGCTTTTTTATCCTGTCTATCCTGCCCATCTATGTGAATAATGGACCGCACTCCAAAGCTTCGCATCAACATCCGCCCTGAGGAAAGACTACCCTCACCTTACGCGATTGACGTGAAAATTGGTGACGTAATGCATGAGGCCAAAGACATTCAGGAGCCACACAACGACCACAATGATCACGACCGCATTCAGGATCGACTTGATGGAGCCCGCCATCGGAATAAAGCTGTTGACGAGCCAGAGAAGAACGCCCACCACGATCAGGGCAATTAAGACTTGCACTAAAGGCATTTGTACTAAAGTCATAGATTCAAATCCTCCTTGTCTTCGAAGGCAGACGCCGATACGTCCGCTCCCCGTCATCCATTGTTGAAAATCGCCTGCGGCTTCTCGGTCATGGCGGAAACGATGCAGTCCCCTCGAGCGAGGGGGGAGCCCAGGCGCTCGGCCTGATCAGCCATGATCTGGCCGAAGATGGCATCGACCTGGAGGTAAATCCACAGGTCGGCCTGAGAGGTTTGCAGGTTCGACAAGTCATAGTCAGGAACCATTTTCTTCCCTTGCATCTGCCCGATACTTGTCATCGTGGGCGGCCATCTAACGACACTTAACCTGTCCCGATTTTTGTTGCCGATGACGCTTCACCCTTTAGGTGATGACACACGTCGGGCGCGGTCGACGCCAGTTCCTCATCTTGGGCCGCTTGCGTTCCTTGACTTCGCTGGAGAAGACGCAAGCGATGGCCGGGAACTCAACTACTGCGGCTGCTTCCCGGAATCAGCCTGCTATTTATTTTCAGGGTCCTTGCTGTCGCTTTTGGGACTGACAGCTTTCTTGACCCCCTTACCGACGTCCTTGCCTCCTTTGCCGAGGCCCTTGCCCATATCCTTGCCTGCCGCGATGGGCTTACCTTCCTTCATCTCATGGCCGACTCCCTTGCCACCCGTTCCAACCGCTTCGCCGGAGGCCTTAAAATCGCCGCCTGCCGTCTCCGGTCCCACTCCGAGTTTGCCCGCCGTCCCGCCATCCAGATGTCCTGTAACGGGTAGGTTTTCCGACTGCTGATACTGGCGAATAGCTGCCCGGGTTTGGGGACCCATGATGCCATCGACCGTCCCCGTGTAGTAGCCTTTGTCGCGCAGAGTCTCCTGCACCTTCTTAACATCGCCACGATCGAGTGCGGAGGCGCGCGGCATCAGGCATAGTCCTAACATCACCGTCATCAGAAGGGTGAAGACAACCCTGGTCCATATTGTTTTGCTGTTCGGATTCATATGTTTCTCCATTTCTTATTCTTAAGGATGCTTGCTGCGGGGCATCCATGACCCCGCCGGGTAAAGCACAAACGGTGTTTCCTGCCAAGCGCGCGATCCGCGTAGAATTACGCCTAATGGCTCTTGGCGCGCCCGGTGAGCATCAGAGCCCCGCCCGTCACAGCTAGAAGAGCTCCCGCTAGCGGCGAATAGGGAATGCGATGCTGCTCCGGATGCTCGATGGCGATCGGCCCTATTTGGGTTCTTTCCCGAGTCGTATAGGAAATCCCACCGACCAGGAGTAGACCCGCACCGAGAATCAACAGGACAAGCCCTATGCTGAATCTGCTCATCAGTGTCCTCCTTATCCCCTCAACGTCAAACGTCTATAGCGGAGCGGAAAAAAAGGCGTCACAAGCCGCCCCGACGCCGCCTCGAAATCCATTGCGCTCTCATGATCCATTTCACTTTTCCCTGCTACCTTTCAGGCGGCGATTTCAATCACCCGAAGCCCTCGAAACACATTCCTTATATCCTGGAGCGAATGGTGTTTCAGTTCAGTACTGCTCAGCCGTTTGGTCAAAATTGCTCACTAGGTTTTGCGACGGAGACATACATGCTGAGGCGCAGGGAAGTGGAATGATGTACAATTGCAGTTACCCTGGAGTACAAGGGCGGGAATTCTGGAGGGGTGCCGAACCTGCCATGGCCGTCCGTCACAAGCGCGCTCTCACCCTGATTGTAATCGTCGCCGCTCTCTCGATGGTCGCGCTGATTATCCTCGCACCCGTTCTTTTCAACCTGGATCGCTACCGGCCGGAGGCTATCTCCTAGCTGCAGGAAAAGACCGGGAAGCCGGTCGAAATTGGGCGCCTGGCCCTCACTCTGTTTCCAAGCCTGTCCATTCGCGTCGACGACTTCAGCTTAAAGAACCCCGCCGGGTTTCTTTCCGGCTATTTCGTTAAGGCGCGGCGGATTGATGCCGCATTGGACGCGCACTCTCTATTGCACCGGCAGGTCATCATCAAGTCGCTGAAGCTGAATGACGCGGTGATCAATCTGGTTTCGGACCCCGTCGAGGGGTGGAACTTTGAGAATTCCATCCCGTCGAAAACCGCGGAGAAGGTATCGCCAGGAGGCTCGCACACATCCTTTTGGGGAGTGATTTCCGAAGTGGAAATTGAGGGAGGACAGTTGGTGGCGTCGTATCTTCTACCCTCCAACGAGCCTGGCATCATCATTTTCGAAGCCCGCAACGTCTCATGTAAACTGGAGCAGGTGGACCTCGGTGCGTTCATGGATCCTTCTTCTTCCTCGTTCGCCGCCCAGGGAGACCTGAAAGCGGATTCTGTGCGCTTCGTGTCGATCCAGGGGACGAACGTAAAGTCCAAGCTCCGGCTGAAGGCGAAGCAGGTTTTTTCGTTGACGGCAGCCTGGAAGCTTATGGCGGACGTGGCGCCGGCGACCTCTCCTTTAACTTGGCGGGACGAGACGCCAGCTTCAGCGCAAACGCCCAAATGGACGGCGTTGACGTGGCCCATCTCCTCGCGGCATTCCCCCATGCCCGCGGAAAGATGACGGGAAAA
>JBEKAD010000152.1:0-9758 GCA_050018435.1 Terriglobia bacterium | reverse complement strand
GGAGGGCGGAATTCCATCCGCATGGGGAAATGTCCCAAAATAATTGTCAAAGCTGTGATTCTCTTGAATGATCCAGATGACGTGCTGGATCTTCTCCATGCCGTGAGGTGGCGCGGAGGCGGGAGCGGAGCCGCCTGCCGCCTGCGCCTTGGGCAAGGCGTTCCTCCCCAGCGGCATTATGGCGATCACCATTCCTAGCCCCAGAAGCACCGTCCTCTGTAGGACCCTCCGGCTCGACTCGCTACGATGAATTCTTGTGCGCATGGACTTGTCCTCCCCTTGCAGAGATCGGATGGGTGCCTGGTGATCCCTTGTAGCGCCGGCATCTTGCCGGCCCCGGAAGATGGCGCCGGGAAGGCGGCGCTACCAAGATGGGTTGTCACTATATAATCTCGAGAAGAAACCACACATCTCGAAACCCCGCTCCTCCGTCCCTGGACCGAACCGCCGTCGTAGGATCTTACTACCAAGGCTGTCTGGTTATCACGCCAACTGCGAAATATTTTTTCTTCACCAAGTTATCCTCGGCGCGGCCGAAAGTCCGCCGATGTTAATAGCAGGCGACCGTTCGGCCTCGCGGCGAGCGCCGTTCGGCCTCGGGGCGAGCACCGCTCGCCCCTACGCCGGTCTGGGCGCGCGAGTTTGGTTTCGACATTGGACTTCGGACCCTGTTTCTCGCCGGCGGGCGCACAAGGTCGCTTTTTAGCGTCTGCGATCTCCCCGAGGGACTCTCTTCCGGCAAAGCTTTGGCGCGGGCATACTCTGCGGCAGCTTGCCGTTCTTCAGGCGCTCTTACCGCCCGAGACAACCGCAATTCATCACCACCAGCACCGCTCGGCGAGCGCCGTCGTTGCCGCCACCATTGGCCGGAGGTTGGGCATCAAGGGGAAAGCTGCTATGGCGACGGCGCGCGTTCGCCCCAACATCGTGGCACGGCCACTCTTGGCGGTGCCTCGCTCACGCTGCGAGCCTGTGCCACATGGAAGAGCCACCCCCAATACATGGGGCGCTGTGCGTTTTCCCCTGACACCTGGCACCTGACACCTTGGGGGCGAGCACCGTCGTTGCCGCCACCATTGACCGGAGGTTGGGCATCAAGGGAAAAGCCCACGGATCGATAGGCACTGTCTGTGGCCCCTGCACCATGGCAATTAAGGCGGGGTGAAACGGGTGTGCTCACAATCCCAGTGTATTGCGCAGTGCCTGATCGACAGCTTCCATTCGCGGCATCCGCCCGATGGCCCGTCTGATCAGTTGCAGTTCTATCGTCGCCAAGTTGTCGGTCATGATGACCGAATCGGATTTCAGGCCGGTCTCGGGAGCGAGCGGATCCTTCAACAGCACCGTGACCCGACGGGGATGTCCGGCGCGGGCCAGATTGCTGCTCACCATAGCAACGACCACCTGAGGGAGTCCCGTGTTGAGCTCTTCGGCTTGGACCACCAGAACCGGCCGCAGCTTCACCGTCCTGAGGTCGGAGTGGGGAAAGTAGACCAAGGCGAAGTCGCCGCGTTTAAGGCTCATTGTAGACGTCCATGCTGGCGTCGTCCCAATCCACAGCGAAAGTCGTCAGCTTGGCGCGCACTTCCCGCGCGCGCTCACGTGTCCACCCCAAGTCACGGATCGTGAGCTTGTTCTTAGTCGGGGTAACTCGCTTCGCGTGTTTTCGTGGCAGGGTTGCAGGCTGCTTCCCACTCCGAGCTTTAACGTGCATCGGAACCTCCTCGGCGGTCGCTCGAACCGAGACATCCACCATTCTATATCACCTTTCAGCTCTCGGTGTCTCTGTGCCTCAGTGGTGAAAGAATCGCGAGCGCAAAGACAAGCTGAACCACCAAGACACCAAGGCACCAAGTTGCCCCATTTGTGAGACAATATTCGCCAGAGCTTTCTTGGTGTCTTGGTGACTTGGTGGTGAAAGAATTGCGGACGCCGTCGTTGCCGCCACCATTGAGTCAAGGTTGGGCATCAAGGGAAAAGCCCACGGACAGGACTGCGCTGACCATTCCTACCTGCTCTGGTATAATCGCTGGTGGCGGTTCCCGAATAAGCCGCGTGTCGAATCGATGGAAAGAAGCAGATGATCGACGAGAAAAAGATTGCCGACCTGGGCGAAAGAATTGCCCGTGAGTTCCAGCCGGAGCGAATCATCCTCTTTGGCTCCTACGCCTATGGGAAGCCGCGGCCGGACTCCGACGTGGACCTCTTGGTGGTGCTGGCTTTTGACGGCAAAGGCTTTCGGAAGTCCCTGGAAATCCTGAACCGCGTTGACCCTGATTTCCCCGTTGATCTAGTGGCGCGCCGCCCGGAGGATACCGCCCGCCGCTACGAGGAGGGCGACCCCCTGATCCGAGAGGCCCTGGACCACGGAAAGGTGCTCTATGTAAGGCGCCGCTAAGGAGTGGACGGCCAAGGCCGAAGCCGACTTCTCGACTGCGGCCCGCGAACTCAAGGCCGTCGAGTTGCCCAATTTCGATGCGGTCTGTTTTCACTCCCAACAGTGCGTTGAAAAGTTGATGAAGGCCCTGCTGATTCACCTTGGCATCGTCCCCCCAAGAACCCACGATTTGACGGAGCTGGCCCGTTTGCTGTCCCCGGTCTGCCCGCAGTGGTCCTGGCCCGTGCCGGAACTGCGCTTTCTGACCCGCGCGGCGGTTGACTTCCGCTATCCGTGAGAGTCAGCGGACCGCGAAGAGGCGACGGAGTCACTTGATATCGCCACCCGATTGCGCGCGGACTTGCGCGCGTTACTGGGCCTTTCCATCTGAGAATCATGGTAGCGCCGAACGGTCGCCGACGCGCCAAGTGCCTCCGCCCAAGCGCTTCGGCACTCAAGAGAGCGAAGGCGGAAGCCGCTATGGCGACGGCGCGCGTTCGGCCCAACAACGTGGCACAGCCACTCCTGGCGGTGCCTCGCTCAGGCTGCGAGCCTGTGCCACGTGGAAGAGCCCCCAATACATGGGGCGCTGTACGTTCTCCCCTGACACCTGAAACCTGACACCTGACACCCTCGGAGCGAGCGCCGCCGTTGCCGCCACGATGGAGTCAAGGTTTGGCAGCAAGGGAAAAGCTCACGGACAAAAATGGGCCGCCCGTGGTTGACGCCTTGAGCGCATAGATAAGCTGAACCACCAAGACACCAAGGCACCAAGTTATCCCATTTGTTAGACAATATTCTCCAGAGCTTTCTTGGTGTCTTGGTGCCTTGGTGGTGAAAGAATCGCGAGCGCCGTCGTTGCCGCCACCATTGAGTCAAGATTTGGCATCAAGGGAAAAGCCCATGGACAGAAAGGTGCTGTCTGTGGCTCCCCGCTTATTGAATTTGGCTGAACTCGAAGTCGCCGCCACCGATCAAACAGCGACATGGTGACCTCTGACGACGAAGAATAACATAAGGATTTCGAGACAGAATCCCTAAGCCTTCAGTGGGACCAATGAATTCGTCCCTTGCGGAGGTAAAAGTGAGAGTTACATCCTCCAACCCGCTGAACGGACGGAGATAATGTTGGAGCGCCGCGATGATCGATGGAGAGCCGCCAAACAGGCGAGTCGTTTTTCAGAAGGCTTAGCTGGATCAAAGCACGACAACCGCAGGGGCAAAGTACCGCGGCTGCCCACGGTTTGCCTTCGCCAATAAGATATAATCGATTTGGTTTGGGCCTGTCTGGAACTTCACTCAGCCGGATTATCGTGTACAGAGGTTGCGGTCGCCACCGCCACAGTAAGTCGCGTATGCGAGCGAGAAAGATTAATATCCGCTTTTTCATGAGAGGATTGACCGCTCCAGCGGAGGTTCGACATCACCCATTCCGACGTGTTGTTTGAGGACAGCGCATTCGACCCCTTCTGATTCCGTAAGAAGGGCAACCTCGGTCAAGTTTCCTCCAACGTACGCAAACTCGGAGTTTGGTCGGTTTCGATAAGGGTGGATGCGTGCGAGAAATTCATTAACAGCCAGCGAGGCAAAAAACATGTTGATAGTGATGACGGCAGGTCGGCCTTCGATAATCCCACGGAGGTAGCCTTCACCCCGGTGACGGGCATAAAGCGCTGGGTTCATTCTGCGCATTTCCTCTGCTTCCACTTGGCTCATAGTGTATAGCCCACGACTTAGAAGGCTGGACCGTCCAGGTTGCAAGTAGTGGACAGCTCCAGCGACACTAGAGATGCCCCCGAGACCATCCGCGTCAAGCCGCACGCCTACATCAAAGTAGGGAAGACAGTAGAAGGTTGCCAACCGGTTAAGGAGATGGCGTCCTTCTACTCCATCCATGCAGCCGAACGCCACATCGCAGCCCGCGACAGCAAATACTGCATCGCGTGTGGCAAGGTTTAAGGGAAGCGGCTCAACTTCCTGTCCATGACCCATTCGGGCAATAGCGGACGCAATCGCGTGGACTTTGTATCGTTTGAGATAAGAGTCTTCCTTTCCTGAGTTGAGGATCCTGTTGAGGTTCTTCTCCTCAATGGGATCCGGATCGACCAGCACCAATTTTCCGACGCCGAGCCGAGCGAGTTGTTCCGCGACTATGCTCCCGGTCCCTGAGCAACCCACTACAGCGACTGCAAGTGAGCGTAGTTTGCTCGTGGTACCTTGACCAAACGCTTGTGCCTGACGCACAGTAAACGCTTCCCGACCTCTATTGCTACATCCCGCCCAAATGTTCAGGTCGTCTCCAACTGCTAATACAGATGAAAGGTCGTCTCCAATCGCACCATTTTCTATGGCGCGACCAAAAACCTCTCCACTGGGGAGCATGACAAGGCTTGCGTGGCAAAGCCCATCTCCGAGTAGGTTTTCGACGGACCCGAAAAAGGCCCTATCTGAGCTGTCATCCAAAGACGAGAACTTTCTGAAATTGCCAGGATGACTGTGAATCTTGACGATCGCCTGTTCCTTCCCAAATGCCTCTTTGATGAGTTCGTCCACAAAATCGGTGGACCAAGTGACACGGTCTTCTTGCCTTACTGCACACGACTCGTGCGGAATTGGAACAACTTTTCGAGTCGTGAAGATATGACGATCACTACCCTGCCTTCGGCCACAAAGAAGGAGTGCCACAGCTTCCCGTCCGTCCCCGGGAAAGAGGTGTCTTTGCAGATCCGTATGTTGGGCTTCCGTAAGTCGCAATGAATGATCCATAGCTGTTATCCCCTTTCGAATTCCCGCCTGAGCCACTCGTCGACGAGAGCGAGATGACTTGCAACATCATCAATGCCCGCGCGCCAAGGGTTTGCAGATGTGCGGTGTCGGGACCAGCGCTGCCATACCTCGCCACGGATCTGCTGGGTTGAAAGTGCTCCGATTGGTTTGTTATCCCTCCGCGAGAGTGCCGGGCGAAAGTAAACCATATCGATCTGACTATCTGAGTACCCAGGAGGGATCAGTAGGGCAACGCTAACTTCGGTTTGATTGTAGCCATTGGGGAGTGCCCAAGAATGAATGATCATCCATTGACCTGTTGCATCCCGCACGGTCTCCCAAGGAAGGTCTCTACCATTCAAGTAGTCCTCGTCTGCTCCTGGAAGCCGAAACTCTCGGCTGAGGGTCGCGGTGTCGCGACCCTCCGTTGTGTCCTTCGGCATCGTGGTAAAGCGTTCGATACCGTGCTCGTGCAAATGCACCACTTCGTCTGGATCGATTTTGATTGGTTGGTGACCCCGGCGATGCTCGTAGAGCTTGTACATTTCCGGAGTCTTGCCTACCAAGGCGAGGATTTGGCGGCCTGTGATTGTCGGCGTGTGCACAACCTTCCGCTCCTTATCGATCCTGATTACATAGCGCCTTGCTCTGGGGACTTCTTGACCTTTCTTTGCGAACTCTTCAATTTCCACTTCTTCTAGCTCTTCCTGCCCATTAACTTGGTTTTCGATATCCATAGGAAACGAGCCCTCCTTTTTGGCTCACAATGAATATACCATATTTAGCTAAAAAATAGCTATCAAAAATTTATTTAGTGTTGACACTAGTCGGAGATACGTATACTATTTGGGTGGGAGGAGGGCTATGGTGGAGCAAACGAAACGCACAATGACACTGAATTTGACGGAGGCCGAAATGAATGTCCTAGAAGAGCTCTCTGCGCAAAAGGAACTTAGCAAGACTGCTCTGCTTCGGCAAGCGCTTCGTTTGTATCAACTTGTCGATGCTCGCCTTGCCCGGGGTGAGAAGATCCTATTCGAGGACGAGAAGAAAAAAGCCAGAGCGGAGTTGGTGTTTCTATGAAAATACCAGTCGAGATCAGGGACAACAGTACGGGGGAGATTGTTCAAGCAAACCTCTTCGATGCGATCACGATCGAGCACTTTATTGAAACGCAGAAGGAATGGCGACCCTTAGTTATTGCGGCAACTCGCAAGTTGGCAGCATCGAAGCTGGCCGCAGGTGATTACGTCCCCGCACACTTTCATTGGGATTGGACGAGCAAAGAAGCTCAGCTAAAACTGCTCGCCATTCACTTTTATGGGATCGAGCATTTGGGCGTGCTCCAAGGGATCATGAAGGTCGAGAGTGTCGGTCATGTTTGCAGGCTCCCCGTGCAACAGGGGAAGCCGGTGATTCACATTGACTATCTCGAGGTGGCCCCCTGGAATGTGAAACAGATTATGGAAGCTCTCGGTAAGCGCACGAAGTACGGCGCTGTCGGAACACGACTTATTGAGGCCGCAGTTCGGCATAGCATTGAAGAGGGGTTTAAGGGCAGAGTGGCATTACACTCCCTGTCCACGAGTGAACGCTTCTACCGAGAAGTATGCAATATGACTCCTGTCGGACGAGATTCCGGCAAGCAAAACCTCCTCTGGTGTGAGTTCACGCCCGAGCAGGCCCAAAACTTTATAGGTGACTAGACATGATAATAATGAATAGAAGCAAGGAGTGGCTCCTGAAAAAGGCAGATCAGGAGGACGGATGCTTCGTTTCGGTTGGTGGATTTGTCGACGACATTACTAAGATCGAAAGCTCACCGCAGGCCTTTGAGTCGACCCGGGCTGCCTTTGTTAGACTTTTGCAGCTCGCTCGGAGAGCAAAAAGGCTTAGTGTGGAAGAGTTCGCCGCTAAGGCCGGAGTAGAGCTCGCAGAGCTTGTCAAAATTGAAAGTAATGAGCACATCGTACCGACACCACGAACCGTCTATAAAATTGCGCAATTTCTCAAGCTTCCTGAAAAAAAGCTTATGGCCCTCTCAGGCCTTGTGCAGCTTAAAGATTCTCAGTTCAGCGAAGCGGCTGTACGATTCGCGGCACGGTCAGAGCCGGTGCAAAAGCTCACTGCTCAGGAACACAAGGCTCTGGAAGAGTTCGTTATGTTTCTGAACGACCGATGAGAAATAAGTATCTCGACAAGCAGACGGCAAGCGACATTGACCAACAGGTCTCCAAGATTCTTCGGGGTCTTGGGAATCCGGAACCCCCTCTTAATCTTGAAGAGGTTCGGACACTGTTGGAGCTCGACCGAGAATACTATTCTTCCGTCGACGATGGCGCATTGCGGGAGTTTGTGAGCCGTGCCAGGATCGCGGGCAAGCAGATGTTGACGCGCCCCATGCTTATTCTCGACATGGTCCGCAAATGGGACCTTAAGGCTCTATATCTGCCAGACCGGAAGCGAATTTTAATCGATTCTTCGCAACCGCAGAAAAAATGGAGGTGGTTTGAGGGGCACGAGACAATCCACAGTGTAATTCCGTGGCATGAAGTGCTCATGCACGGCGACACCATTCACTCGTTGAGCCCGGCATGTCACGAACAGATTGAGGCGGAAGCAAACTACGGGGCAGGAAGGCTTTTGTTTTTGCAAGAAAAATTCGACAGCGTCGCCAAGGGATCGCAAATCTCGTTCGACTTGGCGAAGACAATCAACCACGATTTCCAAAACACCATGACATCGACCCTGTGGAGGCTGGTTGAATCGGCAGATATCCCAGCGCTAGGTGTTGTCAGCCAGCATCCGCGCCGAACCGACGAAAATTTCGACCCGAAGAACCCATGTCGCTATTTCATTCGATCGAGAAAATTTGAAGAAAGATTTTCGGCGATAAGCGAATTGGAAATATTCGCGTTCATGCGGAGGAATTGTTCATCCCAAAGAGGCGGGCCAATAGGCAGCGCTGACCTTGTGCTTTCGGACGACCGAGGGGAAGAACACCTGTTTCATTTTGAAGCATTTCATATCAAGTACGAAACGCTCGCCTCCTTTACCTATCTTAGACCCCACCCTACCGTTTTAGGGCTCGGCAGGGCGGCTTGATTTCTTGCTTTCAGTGCGTATCCACGGACAGCCCCCTTCTGTCCGTGGGCAGTTTTCAAGACCGGGGGGAGAGCGAGTCCGAGGTCCGAGGTCCGCAGTCCGAAGGCGGAAAAGACGGGTGTCAGGTGGCGGGGGCGGGACACGGGATTGGGGAGCTAGGGGGCAGGATTCCAGATTCAAGATTCAAAATTCTGGAGGCAGTAAGCGGAAGGCAGCACAGCCACTGGCGGGGCCGGATTGAATAGTCTGTACTCGCAATTTCATGGACTTTTTAGAATCAGCGTGTTGCGGCTAGTCACAGGCCAGTGGGCAGAAAACAGAAAGCAGAAAGCGGCGAGAAGCAACAGACCTGTTGCTTTGATGGGCTAGCGATAACAACAAATCTGTTGCTTGTCATTGGGGCACTTGGCGGGCAGCCGCAGACAGCGGCCTTTTGTTCGTGGGCCTTGCGCCGATGCGCGAAAAAGGACTATTCAGATTCGGGTTTTCCAGTAGCCAGGGCGCCGATGACCATGAGCAACGGCCAGGATTTGGATGGCGGAGGGTAGCACACGGTAAACCACCGCATAAGGAAATCGGTGCAGCAGGAATTTGCGGGTGCCATACGGACCGGCGGGCCAGCGCTCGGGCGCGGCCAAAATCCTGTCAATAGCGTGGTTGACTTCCTCCACGAATTGCGCAGCAGAGCGGGCACTGCGCTCGCGATACCAGCGCGTAGCCTTTTCAGCTTCTTCGAGCGCTGCGGGATGGATAATGAAAAAGGGTTGCTTGCTCATTCGGCAGCGGAGGAGAGTTTCCGGCGGAACGTTTCCAAGGATACGGGTTTAACTTTGCCAGAATCCAAATCTTCAATGCGGCGGGCGATTTCTTCGTTCCAGGCGGCTTCCACGGCTTGGGGATCTTCAGCGTCGCCGTCCAGACTCTCCAGCAGAGAGCCCGCCAATTCGGCGCGTTCCTCCGCGGTAAGGGCGAGGGCGCGCTGCAACAGTTCAGTGGCATCCTGCGTCATGGCATCATTATACGCCCAGAGTCAGGACACGGGCCAGAGAAGTTGTGAAAAAATATACAATCTCGCGCAGAGACGCCGAGGCGCTGAGATTCGGAATAAACAACTCCTTTATCTTATTTTCGGCCTTTGCGCCTCTGCGCGAGATTGCTTTTGCTCGTTCCGGGTTCTTTTCACAGCTTTTCAGCGGTTAGGAAGTATGGATAGTCCCTTGGTGGCAATCAGGCGAGCGTCGGAGGTCACGAGGGTAAGGTCGAACACCTTGGCCGTGGCAGCGAGAAAGGCGTCCGCTGGATCGTGGTGAGACAGGCGGATTTCGCGGGTGGCGAGAGCGACCTCGATGGTGAGCGGTGCTTCCTGGAGCGGGGCGGCCTTAAGCGCCTGGCCAATCCATTCTTTGACGTCCACATTCAGGACGACGCGGCCTTTCTCAACCAGGATCAGAAGCTCCCAAACGCTGATGGGGGAGAGCCACAGTTCGTTCGCCGGATTTTCCAGCGCCTT
>JBEKAD010000151.1:0-9845 GCA_050018435.1 Terriglobia bacterium | reverse complement strand
TTTCATCGCGTGCCGGGACAATACGCCGCCAAAGCCGCTCTCGACATCGCCCTGATGGATTGGGTTGGGCAAAAGTTGGGGGTGCCGCTGTACCGCTACTTCGGCCTTGATCCCCACGATGCTCCCATCACCACTTTTTCTATCGGGATTGATACTCCGGAAATCACCCGCCAAAAAGTACGGGAAGCTGAGCCTTTTCCCGTCCTCAAAATCAAGGTGGGCCTCGACACCGATGAAGCCACCATCGCGGCCGTGCGTAGCGTCACGAACAAGCCCCTGCGCGTGGACGCCAACGAAGGCTGGAAGGACAAAGAAGAGGCCGTGCGAAAAATCAACTGGCTGGCAGGACAAGGAGTGGAATTCGTCGAGCAGCCCATGCCCGCCGACATGCTGGAGGAGACGCGTTGGGTGCGGGAACGCGTACGCTTGCCATTGATTGCCGACGAGGCGTGCCAGCGGGCTAGCGACATTCCCAAGCTTGTGGGCATCTTTGCCGGCGTGAACATCAAGCTGGATAAGTCGGGCGGAATTTTGGAAGCCTTCAAGATGCTGCAAATGGCGCGCGCCTTGGGGCTGAAGACTATGCTGGGCTGCATGATCTCGAGTTCCGTGAGCGTCACGGCCGCCGCCCACCTTTCGCCCCTGGTTGACTACGCCGACTTGGACGGGAATCTTCTGATCGCCAACGATCCCTTCTCAGGAGTGCAGGTCAAGAATGGAAAACTCTTGCTCCCGGATCGTCCCGGCCTGGGGCTCCAGCCGGCGTGAAGGCGCATCCGAACATATGCGGTGGGTGAGGGGGTTCCAAGGTTGAATAGGGAGCCGTATTAGAGGTTAGCTTGGAATATTCGAGTCAAATCCGCCGATCACAACCGCTGCCGCAAAGCAATGCCCACTGCTTCTTGCGTCATGGCATCGAGCTTGGCGCCACGGCAGGTCAGGTAGAACACGTCAATGGCGCGTTGTCCTTCCGTGTCAATCAAGGCGACTTCAATATTGCAACCCTGATCAGCAAGGACCGAGCTGACGTCAAAGAGCAGGCCGGGCCGGTCCTGCGCGATAAGTTCGAGAAGCGTGCTGTGAGAAGAGCTCAGGCTGTCAAACCGCACGCGCGTGGTTACCTCGATCTTGGGCTGCGACGCGGCTTCCGCGCGAGCCCTGCCACTCAGGAGTTTTTCCAATTCCAGCGTCCCCTTAAGAACATCGATAAGGTTTTGTTTGAACCGATCTCGTTCTGAAGGATTCAGCTCGAGGGTGTGGTGCAGATCGACAAATGTGAAAGTATCCAGAATCATGCCGACGGCATTGGCGAAAGCATCGGCTTTGACGATGCTCATTCCCCAGGCAGCAAGAGTTCCGGTAATGGAAGCAAACAGGTAGGGCCGGTCGGCGGTGACGACGGTCAGCTCAAAATGCCCGTTGCGCGCATGGACTTCCACTGCCATCGGTTCGCTCGCCAATCGGCGGGCCAATTCAAAGTGCCCGGCGATTTGCTCCGGGGTGTGGGTGGCGGTGTAGCGCCGCGGGAATCCTTCCAGGAAAAAACGCAGGTCCTCAGCGCTTGCGGGAGCGCCCAGCACCGCCAGAATCTTATCCATTTCCCCTGTGGATGCTCCGGTGATGCGCAGCCTTTCATCATCCACGCTCCGCGTCAGGTAATTGGCGGTCGCGGCGTAAAGCTGCCACAAGAGTTCGGCCTTCCACGGCGTCATGGCTTCAGGATTGACGGCGCAGATGTCGGCGTAAGTGAGCAGGCAAAGCATCTTCAGGCGTTCCATGGCGCCCACGACTTTCGCAAAGGCACGCACCGTCTCCGGGTCAAAGACATCCCGCCGCTGGGACGCGGCCGACATTTCCAAGTGACTCGCGATGAGGAACTGAACCGTTTGCCCGTCCTCTGCCGGAAGCGCCAAGCGCGCCTGAATTCCTTCCAGCGCTTGCAGGCTTCCTTGAATGTGGTCGTCCATTTCGGGAAACCCCTTGCCGACATCGTGAAAGAGGAGCGCGAGATAGAGAAGCTCCGGTTGCTCGACTTCCGAAAGAATCTCTCCGAATTTCCTCTCCCCAGCCCGAAGAGCCGCAGGGCTGGAGAGCGAGCCCTGCGCTACAAGTGGTTTTTCCCGGAGAAGCCGATGGAGGTTTTCCAGGGTCATAAAGGAGTGCTCATCGACCGTGTAACGGTGGTAGAAGTCCCGGATAACCAGGGAATCAATCGCTTGGAATTCGGGAAACAGCCGGGTGAGCAAGCCCAAGCGGTGCATGTCGCGCAATGCCTCAGCGGCGTAAGGCTGAACCAGGATGCGCCCGAAATGTTGCCAGAGTTGCAGCGGACGGAGCGCTTCCCGGCCGGCGCGCGCGAGCTCCGACTCCACCAGCTTTTCGGTTTCACGGCTCAGCGGGAGCCCGTGCCGGGCCACCATCTCAAACAGGCGCAAGAGCAGCAGGGGATCATGGGCCAATGCGGTGGGGTGGCGGGCAAAGATACGGCCCCGGACGACCGAAAAATCGGCGTTCGACAAGCGCGAGCGCCAGTCCTGATAAAGCGCGTAAAGGCCGGAACGCGCGGGGGCGGATTCCTCCATGAGTTGGGCCGTCAGTTGGTCAATGACCCGCGCCTGCCGGAAATAGGTGCGCATCCAATCCGCCGGGGCCGGTCTTTCCGCCGGTTTCACTCCTACGCCACGGGCCGCGGCTTGCGCCTGGGTATCATATCTCAACTGGTTATCATCTCTTCCATAATGATAGTGAAGGAAGCAACGGGCATCCGCTAGAAAGCCAAAAGCCTGCTGGGCCGCAGGGCGATCCCGCTCCGGCCAAAGCTGTTCCGGCGGCGTCCACCCTCCATTTTTTTCCAGCTCCTCAAGGCGGGCGAGCCATCGGCAAACGTGAAAGTCGCGCAGGCAGCCCGGCGCATCTTTGAGGTTGGGCTCCAGATGGAAAATCGTGTTGCCGTATTTCGCATGGCGCTGGCCCGTCAGTTCCACCAGATTGCGCACCAGGTCCTGGCGGTCCCGCGCCACCAAGTGTGGGACCACCGTGCCCCGGAGGCGTGTATAAAGGTCCGGGTCTCCGGCCAAGTATCGCAGGTCCAGCAAGGCAATGTTGAATTCCAGATTGTCGCGATAGAGGCGGCCACACTCCGCCAGGGTGTGCGTGCTGTTTCCTACGCGCATTCGCAGGTCCCAGAGCATGCGCAGAAGGGTGGCAATGGCGTCGCGGTACGTGGATGGTCCGCTTCCATCCTCGGTCAGGAAAAGCAGGTCAATGTCCGAGTGCGGAAACAGTTCCCGTCGGCCGTAACCACCCAATGCCAGCAAGCAAAGGTGCCGGGGCTCTTGCGGGTCCGCCGAGATGAACTCTTGATAGAGCCGGATCACCAGGGCGTCCACCAGGTCCGACCGTGCACGTATAGCGGCGATCCCCGTATTCGTCTCTTCGAAGCTCTTTTGAATTTGCTGGGATTGCGCGGCGTAATAATCCGCCAGGACCGAAAGGGCGAGGGGAGATGAGAAAGCGTTCAGGTCTTGAATGGGTTGATCAACCGGCATTAAGTATCACGCTGGCCATGACGGGGACTCACGCCGACATGAGGAAGAGCCTGGCAATTGCCGCCCGCAGCCTCGCGCCCCATACGGGGGTGGACAGCCCGCGTGTTCAGAGTACGCCGGGCGCCTCCCCCCGTTTACAATGCAGTTTCGCCGCGATCTTCGTTGCGAATGCGGATGGCCTCATCCACGGTGGTCACGAAAATCTTGCCGTCACCGATCTTCCCGGTTTTGGCCGCCCCCAAAATGGCTTGCACCGCAGAGACCGCAAGGGCATCAGAAACCACCAGCTCGACTTTAATCTTGGGCAGAAGATCCACGGTGTACTCACTACCCCGGTAGACCTCAGTGTGCCCCTTTTGCCGGCCGTGACCGCGCACTTCGGAGACCGTCATGCCTTCCACTCCAACCTCCTGGAGCGCCCTCTTCACCGCATCGAATCGCGAGGGCTGCACGATGGCTTCAATTTTTTTCATGGCAAATTGTCCTTTGTGGAGTCAGCAGACGGTAGACAGCATGCGGGATACCGGGCCACCGCACCAAGGCTCGTGCCTGTCTACCGTCTGCCGCCTGCCGTCTGCCGTATTCCCTTATACTTCGAGATTGTAACCTTCTTCCCCGTGTTGCGACAAATCCAGGCCTTGGACTTCCTGCTCCTCGGTGACTCGCAGGCCGACGGCCCAATCCACGACCTTGAGGATCACTAGCGTTCCCACCACGGCCAACACCCACGCGATAACGACTCCCACGAACTGGTTGAGCACCTGAGCAGGGTGGCCATCTATCAGCCCGACCGCCGCTGCCGCCCCCTGCGCGTCCTTAAAGATGGGATTGATAGCCTTGACCGCAAAGACGCCGGTCAGGAGGGCGCCCAGGCTGCCGCCCGCGCCGTGGACACCAAAAACATCCAGCGAATCATCGTAACCGAACTTACTTTTGACTCGCGTGACCATGAGGTAGCAAACTACGCCCGCGATGGCGCCGATCGCCAGAGCGGACATCGGCCCCACGAAACCGGCGGCGGGCGTGATGGCTACAAGACCGGCGACGGCGCCGGAGATTGCCCCCAGGACACTGGCCTTGCCATTGACAAACCACTCCGCTGCTGCCCAGCCGAGCGCCGCCGCGGCCGCGCCGAAGTGCGTGGCCACGAAAGCGCTGGTGGCCAAGCTCCCCGCCGCCAGAGCGCTGCCGGCGTTGAAGCCGAACCATCCCACCCAAAGCAAGCAGGCGCCGATCACGCTCAACACCACGCTGTGCGGGGGCATGGCTTCCTTCGGGAAGCCCAGACGTTTCCCAAGATACAGCGCGCACACCAGGGCCGAAACGCCGGAAGTCACATGCACCACTGTGCCGCCCGCGAAATCCAGTGTGGGAATCGCCCCGCCCAAAGAGGCGTTCAACAGGCCGCCTTTGCCCCAAACCATGTGCGCCATGGGATCATAAACGATGATCGACCAGAGCACCATGAAGAGCAGCAGGGCTTTGAATTTCATGCGCTCTGCAAACGCGCCGGTAATCAAGGCGGGGGTGATGATGGCGAACATGAGTTGATACACCATAAAAGTTTGCTGGGGAATCGTTCCCGCATAATCCGGGTCGGGAGCTGCGCCCACTCCGTGCAGGAACAGGTAACCGAGGCTCCCGATGAGCCGATTGCCTTCATGAAAGACCAGGCTGTAGCCGAAGAATGCCCACAGGACCGTAACCACTGCCATAAGAATAAAGCTCTGCATCATGGTGGCCAGCACATTCTTCTTCCGCACCAATCCTCCATAAAAAAGCGCCAAGCCTGGGCCCGTCATCATCAGAACCAGCGCCGCGCACACCAGCATCCAGGCGTTGTCCCCTGTGCTTTGGGCATCCGTCACTCGCTTTTCGAGCGTGGCCATCCGGGCCTGCACGTCCGACGAGGCCGCCGCCCCGGCTGCCGGAGGCGCCTGGGCAAAACCTGCGGGGGCCAGCAAGCTGCAAGCGAGTACGAGGGCCAGCATCAGTCGCGGTACTATCCGTTGCATCGGTTCTTCTCCATTTTTATCGAAATTGCGAATGCTCTATTGAGTCCAAAAAATTATACATAGGCCTTAATCGAGGAATAGTTAAAATTAGAGCCATAAATTTTATTTATGAAACCCTACCAAGAACGAGGAGTCGGCCGAAGAGGCGGTAGCGCAGCGAATGGGGCAGGCTCTGCCCCTGTCGGCAGTAGGCCCGTTTGAATCCACGTCGGGAACGGGCGCTGCCCTTTTCTCTCCGAGTCGCTTTTCAATCAGGGCGTCTTTCAAACCGTAGGCGGGTGAGGCCACGTGGCAACGACGATGTTAAGCCGCATGTCCGAGAAGGCCGTTACGTCCAAGTGCGTTGTTTCCGAGTGTGCCATCATCCAGGCACGATCGGAAAGGTGACGGGTGGAGTTCGTTTATGGTAACCATAATTGCCTGGCTCGGAAGAACTCGCCCCATGACACGAGCCGAGCGGTGATGCGATAATCCCCTGCCATGGCCGCCTTCAGATTGTCGAAGTGGTACCTGGACTGCGTCACTGATTCAGGGGACACGTCAATTGCCTACACGGGCGCCATTGATTGGGGGATGGTTCGCCTTCACTACTCAAGCCTACTGGAGAGCACGGCCAACGGCATCAAAGTGCGGCACTCGGTCCGTGAGCGAAACGAACCGAAGACCAAAGACGATTCGATTTCTTGGCGCACGAACGCGCTCCACATCGATGCCCTGTGGCAAGCCGACTCTGTTGCGTTGCGCGAGACGCTTTTCAGGTGCGAGGACGGATCCGTCGAATGGCATTGCCTCATGCCTCGGGCGCGCACGCGGTTTGGAGCTCGCTTCGGGCTCGGATACGCTGAGAATCTCATCATGACCATTCCTCCGTGGCAGCTTCCGATCGAAAACCTGCGCTGGGGTCGGTTTACGAGTGCCTCCGATTGGGTCGTTTGGATCGACTGGCAAGGTGAATTCTCGCGACGCATCGTCTACTTGAATGGAGAGTCGGCTCCCACCTTGGTACTCGAAGACGCGAGGATTAAGTTCGTTGACGGGGCGCTTCTCACGATGGATCGCTCATTGGTCATTCGTGATGGTCCGCTTGGAACCACGACGCTGTCCGCGATTCCTGGAGTGAGGAGGACATTCCCCGCACGCCTTTTACAGGTGCATGAGTCTAAATGGCGTAGCCGGGCGCGATTGGAGTTGCCCAACGGATCGGGCGTGGAAGGCTGGGTCATCCACGAAAGGGTGCGTTGGCCAAAATGACTTGGCAAAAATTCCTTTACGGCGTGCTATTTATAGTTGTTCTGCCGGGCCTGCTCGTCATTTGGGCAGTTGCAGCGCAGGCTAAGGTCACAATGCCTTTGTACGGGAGTCTTGCTCTTGGTGGTGTATTCGCGGCCCTCGGTCTCGGGCTGATGTTGACCGGAATGTTTGAACTGTGGCGTTTGGGCGGCGGCCTTCCCATGAATGCCTTTCCCCCTTCCCGACTTGTTTCGCGCGGGACGTTCCGGTTCCTTCCCCATCCCATCTACACGGGCTTCGTTGGGGTTTGCCTCGGGATTTCGATGATGGCCAAGTCTGCTTCCGGACTGTGGCTGGTCACTCCCAGCGTGGTTTTGGGTTGCGTGGCCCTCGTCCTGGGTTACGAGCGCCTGGATCTTAGGCGCCGCTTCGGTCGCACTCTGCACCTCCTCCCGCCTGATGACGATGCGGTTCCGTCAACCGTGGAACGAATCCGATTCCTGCTCCTGGTCATTATTCCCTGGCTCGCTCTGTATGAGTTCACCATCAGGTTGCCTTTGCCGGCCACTCGATTCGGCTTTGCCTTCGAAGATCACCTGCCGATCTTTTCTTGGACCACGCTCGTTTATGAGAGCACCTATGTCGCAGTTGCTTTGGCGCCATGGTGCGCGCGAACACGAAAAGACCTGCGGCGACTCATGATCTCCGGTTGGGTAGCTATGGGAGTGGTGTTTCCATTCTATTGGTTTGTCCCCTCCGGCGCTCCGTGTCGCCCGTTACTGGGCAACGACTGGGGTACTCACCTGCTGAGTTTGGAACGCACCATAGATGCTCCGGTCGCTGCCTTGCCTTCCTTCCACGTTCTCTGGGCAGTCTTTGTTGCTCGTCTTTATCGGCCTCGGTGGGCAGGCTTGTGTTACGTGGTGGCCATTGCCGTAAGTTGCATTACCACAGGAATGCACTACCTTTCCGACGTCATCTTGGCGCTGGCCATCGCCCCAGGGCTCCTTGAACCGCGGCGCCCGTGGGAAAAATTACGCCGCGTGACCGAATGGTTCGCGAACTCCTGGCACGAATGGCGCATGGGTACGGTTCGCATTATCAACCACGGCTTCTACGCAGGTGCTGCCGCGTTCGTCCAGTTGGCGGTCGTCTTTGCAGCCGTGGGGCCCGGGCGAGAATGGAAAGTGCTGGTCACTGCGCTTGCCGGCATCATGAGCGCGGGAGCCTGGGCACAATGGGTCGAAGGCTCATCGCGACTGCGCCGTCCTTTTGGATTCTACGGAGGGCTGATTGGCGTGGGTGTAGCTTGCCTCTTCTTCGGGGAACGCTGGACACTCCTCGCTGCGCACTGCCTTGGAGCGCCCTGGCTGCAAGCCATCGGACGCCTGCGTTGCCTGGTAAACGGTTGTTGCCACGGAGGTCCGACAGGGTCAGCGATTGGCATCCGAATTAACCACCCGCGATCTCGCGTCACTCGTCTCGCCGAGCTTAACGGCGTCCCCATCCACGCCACGCAGTTGTACTCGATTGTGAGCAACCTGGTGCTGGGTCTGTTACTCGGGCGTTTGTGGATCTCCGGTTGTCCGCTCTCGCTGATCTGTGGCATCTACGCCATCGGCAACGGAGTTTCACGATTCGTCGAAGAAGCCTACCGGGGCGAGCCTCAAACCCCCATGGTCTTCGGTTTGCGCTTGTACCAGTGGCTTGCAGTGGGAACGGTGATCGTTGGCGCCACGCTCACAAGCCTCACCTCGCCTCCACCGCCCACGCTGAATTTCTCGCCCAACGATCTCGTTTTGGCTATGGCATATGCGTGCATCGTCGCCGCCGCAATGGGCGTGGATTTGCCAGAAAGCAACCGCCCGCTAGCGCGCCTAACCTGAGCTTGGAACCCAGGAGATTATGCCCTCTCGTTGGTCACTCGTACCGCATCAGGCGAGTTCTCGACGGATAGTCGCCCGCTCGGAAAGTATCGGCATGTCGGGTCTCATACGAAGGTGCAATCAAAGAGATACTTAATCGTACGTTCTTCAGTCTCGGCGCCTGAGCCGGGTTCTACTTTCTGTACCAATATGAACGCACCTTCGTATCAGATCCCGCGCGCAGCCACATGCATGTATAGTTGCTTGCCGGACAAGTGGCGATTGCACCTCGTGTATCCCATTGAAGAGTCGCGTAAGGGCACGCCATGGCGTGCCCCTACGAGGATTTCTTCACAGCTTCCGCGAAGTGGGGGAGACTCTGCCCATGCCGAGCACAGACAGAATGTCCTCAACTCAGGCTCGGAAACTCCACCCTCCGGTCAGACCCTTGGGAACGTTGACCCCGGTGAGTGATACGGGACTGTGAGCCCACCTTTTGCTTAGATCGTTGGATGGAGAGTGGGCAGGTCCGTAAGCGACTCCTCCGGGCCCTGCTGCTCACATTCCTGGAGGTGCTTTGCCACCTCTTTCTCAACGTCTTGGGCTGTAGCCAACGCCACGCGGTTCCGTCCCGCGATCTTGGCGCGATAAAGGGCGGCATCGGCGAGGCGGACGAGCGTCTCAGACTTCACATCGCGGAGGTCTTCGAGCGCCACCACCCCCAGGCTGAGGGTTACGGTAATCAGACCTTCTGGAGTTTCTATGGCTTTGCGGTCGATGCGGGCGCGAAAGCTTTCGGCAAAGCGGGTGGCTGCTGCCAGGTCGCATCCGGGGACCACCGCCAGGAACTCATCTCCTCCGTAACGCCCCAGGGAATCGTAGGTTCTCATGGCGCCCCGCAGGCGGCGGGAGGCTTCCCGCAGGACGGCGTCGCCCGCCGGGTGGCCGTAGGTGTCGTTGATCGCTTTGAATCGATCCACGTCGGCCATGGCGACGGCAAAGGGACCGTGGGTGCGGGAAGCGCGCGCTACTTCCTTCCGCAAGATGGCGAGAATGGTTCCATGGTTCCAAAGGTCCGTAAGGGGGTCGCGGCTGGCTTGGTCGCGCAGGGCCTCACGCGCCTGAAGGAGTTGTTCCTGAAGTTCCACGATGCGCCGACCAGCCCGGAGGCGCGCCCGCAGTTCATA
>JBEKAD010000150.1:0-9853 GCA_050018435.1 Terriglobia bacterium | reverse complement strand
TTTTCAAGTCTGCCCCTTGGGGGGGATGAGTTTCTTCGGATGGCACACACGAGCGAGCTAGCGAGGACCTGCTTTGCAGATCCTCGGTATTAAGCAGCGTCTTTCAAAAACGGAAAACAACCGCAGAGCCCAAGAGCGAGGTCTGCGCTTGCTTCCTCGGATATCACAATTGGGAATAGAAAAAATGGGAGCGGTTCTCGCTCCCGTCCTCTTCCTTGAAGGGGGGAAAGCACTCGCAGAGTCGTGGCAAACTTACCCCTCCCCCCACTCGACCGCTCTAATGCGCCCCATTCGCTGTTGCGCAAGCTTACGCGGTCTTTTTGCGCCGGCGGAGGCCGACAAGGCCAAGCAGTCCGCAACCAAGCAGCACCATGCTGCTGGGCTCAGGGGTGGCGGTGGCGGTTATCGCGTAACTACCGTCCGTGAAGCCACTGGGGAGGGTGTTCTCTTGGATGGTGACGATATCACCCGCTTGCAGCAGAAAACTCCCACTGCTCCAAACAGTAGGGTTGGACCAAGCATAGTTCGGGTCGCGGATAAAGGGGCAAGTACCAGATTTGCCGTCCGTGCAATAGTCATAGGTGCTATAGGCGGGCACGACCGGGGTGGTAAGTACCGCAACTCCGTTGACGAAAACGGTGTAGCTGTCACCCACGACGAATAAATCGGTGATCATCCCGATTTCGTTCTGGGTGGCGATGTAATTCTCGGGGAACATAAGGGGGGCGCCCAGGGGGTACACAAGGTCGGTATAGTCGTTATCCTGGAGGGTGGTCGGTTGGATAGGGACGTTACTAAAGTTGTTGTCCTCCACGTCAACCCAGACGGAGGTGGAGTTGATCCACGTGGGAGGCAGCGGAAACAGAGGGTCCTGGGCTGTCGCCGGGATTGCTGCTAGTAGGCAAGCTGAGACGAACAGACAGGAAATCAAAACACGACTTTTCATCTCTCATTCTCCTTCTTGAAGCTTGCTGCGTGACGGAAACACTTCGCGCGAGCACACTTACTGACTTTCGCAAGTGCTGAACTAAAGCTCAGGGCTACAACACGCCCTCGACCTAAGGCAACGGTGCAATCCAGTTGCCAACCTCGACGATTCTCGCTGGTTTTGTATAAATTATTGAGATAATGAGTACTAAGGGCTTTGTTAAGCCTTAGCCAGGATACGTGCTGAGGGGCCAACGTTACTAAAATGTTGCAACAGAGTGACCATTTGTGCAAGTGCTTTGCACACAAACTTTTTGTCCGATCTAGCCCACCATTAGGATCGGCGAACTTTCAGCCGCGGCGACACCGCGGCTTTCGAATTCAAGGGCAAACTGGCAATCGTTAACGTGCTACTTCGGCGGGGCGGGGCTTGCCGAGAAGAAATCGGCAGGGATGAGCCGGGCACCGGCGGTGAGCAAGGGGCCGGGGCGGTCGCTGAAGGTGTACACGGGCTTACCGGAGGCGAGGAGGTCGAGGGCCAGGGCTTCCGTTTTGCTGCCCGGTGCGGCGAAGGGGATTAGAACCTCGTCAGAGATTACGGCGACAAAGCGGTTGCGTTCGGCGGCAAGTTCGGCGGTAACGCGCTTCGCCGTATTGGGGTGGACCATCATTGTAGCGGCGGTCTCCGACCGCCGTCCCGTAACGTCGATTTCCGATCGACGTCGGCGGTCGGAGACCGCCGCTACAACCTTACTTCCAACGCTGTTTGCTGTATTCGATGGCTTCCTTGGTTGTCAACTGGCGCGTCGAGTTGCCGGTACGGATGTAGAGATTCTCGGCATTAGCCTCTGTGACGTAAGCGGCTTTGGGAGAGGGCTTCACGGCGACCCGGCAGACGTCCTGCCCGGCCATGTCGTGGAAGGTGATGCGGATCAAGGGGCTCGACTCTTTGCCGAACTGGTCCAGAAGCAAAGTGGTCAGCCAGTTCTCAAAGCCGTCGCGGTTCTGGTGCTTGCCCAAAGTCTTGTAGTCGTTCCCGAGACCCAAGGCTGTGCCGCTGTCATCGACCCCGATCAGGAGCGTGCCTCCCTCGGTGTTCAGAAATGCGGCGACCGTCTTGACGATCACCTGCTCCATTGCCTTGCTCTGCAGGTTTAGCTTTAGGTCCCAGCGGGCAGTGGATTTGAATTCGACCGTGGCGCTCTCCCCGCCCGCGATCATGGCGGCCACTTCCTGGTCGGCTGATTTGGGGGCGAAAACCTTGTAGGCGGCCAGCGCCGCGTCTTTCACCGAGGCTTCGACCGCCGGGAAAGTGGCAAGGATGTGGGCGAATTCTTCTTCGGTCAGGCCGTAGAGATGGGCGACGAGGCCGTCGAGTTCGGCACGCAGGCGGGCGCGCTCGGCAGGGTCGGTGGCTCCCGCCTTGTGGTTCCCCAGGCCAACTTCCTTGGCCAAACCGTCGAATTCCGGTGTCGTGCAGATTAGCCGCGCTGCGCGTTCGACTATTGGCTTGAATGCTGCATCGGCTTCAGTTAGGCGCGGGACGGGAAGTTGGTAAATGTAAAATATGTTTATGTTCGTTGTGACCTTTTGGCGAAGCAGCCAGTCGACAACGAAACTATTCAACAAGCCCGCACACACGACTTGTGTCTTTCCATCCAGATTGTCGGCTACGTTCAAAGAGTTTCCGGTGAAGCACGGTGGTATAACTGTGCAAACAAATGTCCTTTCGTTGGTATTTGAAGCGATCGAGCGGTGGGCTAAGCGATACTTTTCATAGCCAAGCCTCTGCTTGAGATCTCGCTCCTTCCCCAGGATAGCGTTTCTTCCCAGTTCCACATCAATCCAATAGCGTGGGCCGGAGAGAGTGTGGGAGAATTGCCAGATCATCTTGCCTTCGTATAGAGGTACCGCGTTTTTGAATGTTGACTCGCGAAACAGGTGAGCGTCGTCGGTCATGTGGAACTCTCTATGAAGTTCAACTTTCCATGCTCCATCGAGGCTCTCCCCAAGAAGCGGGAAACTGAGCATTTTTTCGACAATCTGCAAATCTAGTATGTCCTTGAATTCCACGACCGACAGCGAATCGGGGGACAGTCGACGCATGAGTTCTACAGAAATGTCGACTGCCCCCTGCTGCGGGAACTGTTCAAGCTCTTCAACATCGTGGCGCATAAAGGCGCCGGGGAAATGTGTCGTTGTGCCCCCTTTCTCGAAGGTCAAAACGACGAACTTGAAGCGGCTATCGACGTTCTCAAATATTTGCTTGCGGTTTTCGAAGCAGAATAACCCCGTAACTTTCGACTTGGAAACAAGCATCTCACGAAGTTGCTTGGCACCGAGGTCTGTATAGACGCCGCTTGAAACCACGATGCCGCACTGGCCGCCATTTCTAAGTAGATTGAAGCACTGTTCGGTGAAAAGCTTATAGAGGTTGATATCCGATCCAGCCTTCTTGCCGTTTACAGTACTGATCTGGTTCTTATATTGGGGCGCAGAGCGATAAAAGGCGTTCACGTGTGGAAAACCACTCAGGTAAAGCAACCACGCCTCGCGGATCTCTTTGTCCTTTAAGAGTTCTTTCTGCGCCTTTTCGAAGGCGTGCAAGGTCATCTTTTTCTTGGTGACGAGGTCGGAGTATTCTTCGAAAAACTCTTTGGAATTCGGCTTGAAGATTTCCCAGGGTGGATTGGTGATGATGGCGTCAAACCCGCCCCGCTCTTGCAGCACCTTGTCAAACTCGAATCCCCAGTGAAATGGTTGGAGTTCTTCGATGTCCTTGTACGTAACATTTCGCTTTTTGGGCTTTCCCTCCGCCTCCTTTTCCTTGTCCCATCCTGCCTCCTCAAACTTGATGCCCAGCCGGTTGAACTCGCTCAAAAGAATGTCGTTCAAAGTCGCCAGGGCTTCGTCCTTTTTCTTCTGAATGTCATTCCGCATTGAGGCAGGATGTTGGGTGAAAGTCGCGGCGTGCCGATAGTTCTCGATCAGCCGATTCTTTTCCGCCAGCACTTCGGCGTAGGTGCGGCGGAAAAGGCTTGCTTGCGCATTGCGCTTCTCGAACTCCTTGTCATTTACGTGCATTAACCCCACCAGTGAGTT
This sequence comes from Terriglobia bacterium, assembly GCA_050018435.1. Classification (GTDB taxonomy): domain Bacteria; phylum Acidobacteriota; class Terriglobia; order UBA7540; family UBA7540; genus Bog-366. The sequence goes on along the minus strand of JBEKAD010000150.1, from coordinate 5,824 downwards.
TCCGGGCAGTATGTTGAAGTCGATATTGGGCAACGGTTCGAGTTGGTCCACGTCGCTCGCGGAAGCGACAAGAGCAAGGAAGAGACGAAGTCGGGCAATTTCAGTGGCTTCTTCCATGATGTCCACGCCGTAGAGGTTGTCTGTAATGATCCGTTTCTTGATGAAATAATTCAGGCTTTTGTGCTCGCGTTCAGTCTTCGCAAGCCACTCGGTGAGATTCCTCTGCCCCAGGAATTTGATCTTGCCGATTACCGCCGCGTAGACATTGATCAGCGTTTTCATCGCTGCGACCAGAAACGCCCCCGAACCACAAGCAGGGTCGAGAAGGCTAAGATTCGGCAGCACTTTGAACAGCAGTTCCCGGCAAAGCGGTGCATCCAGGTCCATCAATAGGTCGGCGATGGCCTGATAATCCCTGACTTTGATGCCGGGGATGGGATGGGCCTTCGATACTTCGGATGAGTTGATGGCATTTAAGATCAGCCGATGGATTGTCCGCCCGCAGAGATATTCCGTGATCTCCGTGCGGGTATAGTAAGCCCCAAAAGCTTTTTGATTAATATACTTCTCAAAGATGTAACCCAACACGTCGGGGTTAATCTCATTATCGTCCCCGCCGGGCGTGTCATTAAGGTTCCAGGAGTAGCGCTGGAAGAGGGCCAGAATATTCTCGAAGGCCTTGTCAGGCACACGAATCTCCGGGTTGTCCTGTTCTACCTTGTGAGGTAGGAATAACCCGCCGTTAAGGTATTTGATCGAACCCAGAATCGTGCGCGCTTCCGGTGAGCGCTGATCCTCGGGTTTCGCGAACCCTTCAAAGAACAGAAGCCGGAGGAAGTCGCTGTAGTAGAGGTCTCGCCCCTTGGCACGGCTCTGCGCGAGCTTGTTTTGCAGGTAATCGAGGTCGCCGTTATCGATGAAGCCTTTTCGCTGGAGGAAATAGATGAACATCAAGCGATTCAGCAATACGGACGCGTACCAGCGACGCTGCTTGTCGTCTGGAATCCCTTGAATGAGGTCGATGAACCGGATGTGCTCGTCATAGAACTCGCGATAAAACTTCTTGGTGACGCGCTCGACATCGAGGGCCTTGCGGAGCCGTTCGGCGACCTCGATTACGGAGACGTTGCCACTTTCATCGAACTCGCTGATGTCAAAGACGATGCCGCCGAGTTTGCTGAGGAAAAGGTCGCCGGGCTGGCCCTTGATGTAGAAATGGTCCCGGGGCAGTTTCTTGCCGTCTTGCCGCTTGACCCAATACCATAGGCTTTGGGTGCGCTCCTTATCCAGAAAGATCAGCAAGTTTTCGTGGTGGAGGCCGGAGATTTCCTTATGGATTGCGGCCCGAGACTTGGCGTCCGGGATTTTGCCATCATCGGCGGTAATCTCAAACACCGTGACACCGGCGAGCTGCGAGATCTGACGCCGAACGCAGCTTACACCCTTGACCGTCATCGGCACAGGCTGACGACTTGTCGGCTGAGACCAGCCGAGCTCCTCCACAAAGAGGTGGTGGAACTCAAACTGCTGGAGCCGGTCGCGCAGTCGGGTGAAATTGATGGGCATAGCTGAGTCTCGTTCGTTTGTGGCAAACGCCAGAGAACACTACGTGCCGCCCGAAGAGAGGCCCATAGAGCAAATAATCTGCGGCTCTTGCGCCTCGACCTCTTCCTCGATTCGGCAGAGGCGGTCTTGCTGCCAGAGTGAAACCACGAAATCGGCAAGCTGCGGGTCGGTTGCTCCAATCCGCAATTGGCGATTGAGAGCGTCGGCGGCGGTCTGCTGGAGCGGGGAGCGGTATATTTGATCGATAGCCTTCGTCAGGTCTTGCGTCGCGAAGAGCATTCCCTTAACGTGGGTCAAGTATGTCTTAAGCCGCTCATAAACCCTAAAGCGCGCGCCAGATGGACGACCCAATTGGCCGCCTGCGGAGCTTTCTTCCTGCACCATGTAACGCACGGCCTTCTCAACCAGGTCATGATGGTCGGGCAAGCGAGGAGCACCGGGGGTATTGGCAGCGCACTCTGCGGCCCGCAGGACGGTGAGCTGTGACTCTGTGACGCTCTGGCCCTCGTGGTTGATCCATGCCAGTGAGTCGTTGCCCTCGGCGGTTCGCATGTAAACCAGCACGCCTTCCGGCTGGTCGGCTGCGGGCTTGTGCGGCTTTGTAGAGAACACCACGTTGGGCAGGTCTTCGACGATCTTTTTCAACTTGGGATCGGCGTCGATAGCGTTTTGCCAAATCTGATAGGCGTAGGATGCGAGATCGACTTCATTGTCCGTCTCTTCGAGGATGCCGGATTTCTCGTTGTAAAGGTCTAGGGTGGCTTTTCCGTCCATGTCGTCCTCGAAGAAGGCCTCATCGCTCCCGACCACTTCCGCGTTCTGCTTCAGGCGGCTTCTGACACGCCCACGAAGATTAATAATTCGTTCAATCCCGTCAGCGGGTAGGAATGAATGACAGTAAATCTTGTCGGCCTTCTGCCCGATACGATCCACGCGGCCAGCACGCTGGATGAGCCGAATGATGGCCCAGGGTAGATCGTAGTTCACGACCACGGCACAGTCTTGCAGGTTCTGGCCTTCGCTAAGCACGTCCGTAGCGATCAGGACTCTCAGTTCGTCCTCAGGGTTGACCTCGTCCCGCTTCTTGTTGCTCTCAGGGCTGAATCGATAAGCAAAGGCAGTGGGGTTTTCGGTGTCGCCGCTAACGCCTTCTAGCTTAGCGACGCGCCGAGCCTTGAGTTCTCCCGTGACGTATTTCAATGTGTCGGCGAATTGCGTGAAAATGAGCACCTTCTGGCTGGGGTATTTCTTTGTCAGCAGGATTTCGAGGGCGTCGAGCTTCGCATCATTACTCGGGTCCCATGATCCACAGGTCTTGAGCACCTGAATCAGTGCCTTTGCGTCGTTCTTCAGGTCCGTTTCGAGTGTCTTGATGAACAAAGAAGGGCGCATCCATTTGAATCGCCGTGAAAGTTCCGTCTGGTAACGCTCATAAATCAGCACCGCGCGCTTACGAAACGACGCCTCATCGCGGAGTAAGGTGGCAGTATTGCTTCCTCCGTTGTCGTCGCCGTCCTCCGGCTCGGTTAATAGGTCGTCGATGTCTTTGTCACCGAGCTTGGCGTCTAAGAACTCTGCGCCTTGTGTGCCGACGGGCAGAGGCAAGTTGTTCTCAATCGCGTGCAGGAAAATGAAGTTTCGCAGCACATGGCGTTCGAGCGACTGAATGAAAGCCGGCCCGCCACTCTCCAGACGCTTAAACAGATTGGTGCGGCAGAAACCCATCAGGCGCTTGCCCCCGCGCGAGAGCATCTTGATTTCCTTGATCTCGGCCTCGGTGGGTGGTTCGTGCGGAGTCGCCTTGATGTAATTTCCCAACCCATAACGTGGCAGGCTCAGGCCATTTACCGCATTCACAACCGGGTCGGAATACAATCTGGCGTACTGGTCGTTGGGGTCGCGCTCGTCAAACTCGAATTTTTCTGTCTTTGGTATACGGTCAGGGAAATAGAACCGCTCACCGCTTTCAAACGTCAGGTACTTGCGACCGTCCGCCGGGTCCTTCTTGGCGTAATTGTCCTTAATAAACGAGCGGGTGCGGCGCACGAGATAGAGGCGCATGAGGTCGCGCCAGTCGTCCGGGTAATCGCTCTTCTCAAAGGCAGCCAGAGACCGCACGGGACATTGATGGCGGCGGATAAACTCCGTCTCGCCCAGTTCTTTGAGTTTTCGTTCTGGCCGAATCCCGAGGTCCTGGTCCGCTGGCACGAATAACTGCAACTGCGATGAAAGGTCAAGATACGTTTTGTTGTAGGGTGTGGCCGATAACAAAACGCACTTACTGCCGTTTTTGGCTATGTACTCCTGAAGGACTTTATAGCGACGTCCCTCACGGTTTCTGAGGTTGTGGCTCTCGTCAATCAGCACGATGCGGTAGCGCGGTGTCTTCGGTAGCTCGTTCATGGCGACGCTGATCGACATGACCTTCGCTGCCAGCCTGTATTGGTAAACGTAGTCGGTCCACATCGGCACAAGGTTCTTCGGGCAGATGATGAGCGTTTCAAGAAAATACGGCTCGTCCTGGAAAATCCGGGCGAGGGCAGCCGCCATGATGGTCTTGCCAAGACCGACGACATCGCCTATTACTACCCCGCCACGCTTATTGAGATAGCGAGCCGCAATCCTGACCGCTGCCGCCTGAAACGGCAAAAGCTGCGTGCCAAAATCCTTGGGAACAGTGAACTCGGAGAGCCCCGCCAACGCCTCTTGCGAGAGGTGGTAGGCCATATTGAGGTAGATATGGTATGGCGGAATCGGTTCCTCTCGTGCCCAACTGGTATCAATGATCTCGGCAAGTTCTTTAGAGATGTCGATACACCAAATGTCGTTCCATTGATCCTCAAACCACTTCTGCAACTTATTGCAGGCATCGTGGTCTAGCACATCGACATTGAGTTCGCCTTGCTTGGAGAGGCCGGCAAACGTCAGATTGCTGCTTCCCACGAATCCAATGGTTGGGTTGTTCGGGTCGGTGCGGTGAACGAGGTACAGCTTGGCGTGCAACTGATGCCGCAGGAATAGCTTAACGACGACCTTCTGTGCCTTCAGTTGTGCGCTGAGACGCCGCAGGCCCTTTTCATCTTCGTCGGTGGGCGCTCCGATGGTCAGTTGTGCCCGGAACTCCTGCGCGGCTGCTCTCTTAAGACGCAGCGCCGCCTGCTGGTCCATGTCCGCCGGGCCGGATGTGAGGCTGTAACGTTCGCGCAATTCTTCCTGCGGCAACTTCTGCATCCCCACAATGACCCGACAACACGCCCCCTCCCCGCCCGGCCACGCCTCGATGAGTTGGTCAATTTGCCGCCATCCGCGGAGGTTGAAGTACCCGACGCAGAAGTCCGCCCGCTCGGAAATCTTGAGCGAGTCCGATAAGGCGGGAAGCAGCGAGAGTGCTATGTTATCGAAAATCCGAGGCATTCGCGGGTGACAGATAGTTCAGTTTAAATCCGGCAAGAAGTTATCATAGAGCTAATGCCAATGGAAGAGGCGGGGTGTGGCGATTTGCATCGCTGGCGTAAAGCTTGTAGAGGGGGCGATTGCCTCGGGGGTTGGGTTTCTGGAGCAGGTAGGCCCAAACGTCCTCGGTCGAGATGAATTCAATGGGATTCGATACCCAAACGCGGGGCAAGCCACAGTCAGTGCCTTTCTGACTGTAGGTTCTTCTCCCGATGGCGAAGGCATAGCCTGCTGGAATAGTTGAATCCCATGCGGAAAGGGCTGGTGAAGCGGCGGGAAGATTGGCGGCGGTCGAGTTACAACAATTTTGCTTTGGATAAGGCGATGGTATCTGCGTGCCCCATCCCGATTGACGACGTGCGCCTGCCGCTGGGGCATCGGGCACGAGAAAAGCCTACGGTCAGAACTACGCTGACCGTGGCTTGCCATAAATGTTATTGAAAATAAAGGCTGTTATCGATGATTTGAGGGGATTTGTCTTGCCCCACCCAATCTCTCAATTTTTGAACTTACGGAATTGTCAGGTTCTGGCTCCGCTTGGGGAGCGTGCCGACAAAAAGATGCTAAAAATGAAGATCTATCTTGATTAAGTTATTGAAAACAAAAGGGAATAAAAGGTTATCTATGTAAGTTGGTGAAAATAAAGTAGTTGCTCGGTCTTCAGAATGGCTTTATGATATTATAACGGATGTTCAGCCACCTAGCGAGGGGTAGATTGGCAGGCTGGATTAGCAGTTTCAAGCCTTTAGGCGCTGTTCGGTTAGCTTCTTCCTAGTGACTACGTGTGCTCCCCGGTGAGGGAGTG
>JBEKAD010000149.1:0-9868 GCA_050018435.1 Terriglobia bacterium | reverse complement strand
ATTCCTTTCTTTTCCTCGATCACCTCCACGCCTTCAGCCTGCTCCCGCGCCTGGAGCGTGTAACGGGGGTCAACCCACAGGATTCCTTGCCGCGGGCCCAGCAATACGATCCCCGCGCTGCCGGTGAATCCCGTCAGATAACGAACATTTACCAGATGGGTGACCAGAATGAGGGGAACACCGCGGGTTTCCATCAGAGCTCGCAGCCGCTCCTGGCGGGCTCGGAGTGGAGAAGAAGATTGGTCTGGGCACATGGCTATAAGCAAAAAGGAGGAGACCATGGTTTCCCCAAGGTCTCCTCCCTAAAATCGGCAATCGACCGAGCACCCTTGCACGATGGAAAGGCTAGGTCGTAAGTACCTTCGGCGATACGAAGAAGAGCAACTCCTGGTCGCTGTCCTGAGTGTTGCTCGTCTTGAACAAATGCCCCAGGAGGGGGATGCTTCCCAGCCAAGGCACATAGGTTGCAGACTTGGTCCTGCCGGTCACCGTAATGCCGCCGAAGACCACCGTGCCGCCGTCAGGAACCAGTACTTGCGTGGTGGCTTGTTGGGTGTTGATGTTGGGGCCGGCAGTTGTGACCGACGCGCCGACGGTGGAGTTTTGCACGCTGATGATCAAAAAGATGTTGTTGTCATCGGTAACTTGCGGTGTCACCGAGAGCTGCAAGGTGGCCGCGTAGTACTGAACGGCGATGGTGTTGTTAATGGAGGTCTGGATGGGAACTTGCACGCCTTGCTGGACCATTCCGAGCACATTGTTCTGCGTCACGATAGTAGGACGGGAAATGGTCTTCGCCTGATCGCGCTCCTCTTGTGCCGTGATGACCGCATTGATCAAGTAACGCGACGACGCATTGGTAATCGCAATGGCGCCAAACCCGCTGCTGACGTTCTCAGGGATGATCAGGCCGCTAAGCGGGGGAGTAGCATTAGGGACCGTATTCGTCGGCGTGATGCTGGCGCCGGTGCCCGTCGCTCCTCCGACCTGCGTGGAACCCTGGGTGGTGCGCGTCGAGCCTGACAGCGCCGCGCTCAAGGTGCGAGTGAAGTTTGCGGACGCCAACACCACCCGCGCTTCGATGGAAACTTGCTTTACTTTCTTATCGAGCTTGGAAACAATGTTCTCGATGATGGGGATCTGCGACTGCACATCGGAAATGATCAGCGTGTTGCCACGGGCATCCACCAGCACGGTGCCCCGGCGGCTGAGGGCGCCGCCGCCCGCCCAGGTTTTGAGCAAGGTGGCGATGTCAACAGCCTTGGCGTAATTGATAGGCCGGAAGACCGTCACCAGGGGGGCTGCGGCCATGCGGGCCTCGGCTAGTTTTGTTTGCCCTTCTTGCTCCGCCGTCAGCGTTTCCACTTTCGCAATCCTCAGGACGTTGCCTTCCAGCGCCTTGCCCAAGCGGTTATTCTTCAAAACGATGTCCAGGGCTTGGTCCCAAGGCACGGAGTCCAACACTAAAGTGACGCTGCCGGACACATTGGGATCGATGATGATATTCAGTCCGCTGATTTCATGAATCAAACGGAAGAAGTCTTTGAGGTCCACATCCTTTAAATTCAGTGAGATCGGCTCGCCCGTGTAGACCGGTTTGGCTTCCTCGGAGGGGCCGGTGGGGTTCGCCGGAGGAGCTCCTTGTGCTGCCATGGGGGAAGCGTCCTTGCCAAGGGTCAGCGTTTGAGCAGCATGCTCAGCGCGCAACGCTTGCGGTGTGGCACTGGCCGGAGGCGGAAGCGGAGCCGCCACCGCCTGCTTGGAACTGGCGATAGCGGGCAACGTGCTCTGGACGTCCGCTTTCACCGCGTCCCGGGTCTCCGCCCGAAGCGGCGGCGCCCCTGCCGGTTTCCGGTCAATCACTTCCGTCGTGGGCGGGGGCACAGCCACTTTAGGGACGGCGACGGGAGACGGCGCGACGGCAGCGGTCTCAACGGTTTTGCTTTCCTCGGGCTTCGCTTGCGGAACCGGAGCCTTGGTAGCGAGAGGTGCAGACTTCGCCGTCCCGCGCGGACGCAGCTCAATGCGAACGCCCGCGGGTGTGGCGTGAACGTCAAAGGCGGGATCCCCGTTCAAGACTGCCACCACTCGAACCACTGATGGATCTTTTGCGCGGAATTGACCGATGCGCACAGACTTCAGAACCCCCGTGTCGGCTGCATAGCTTCTCTGGGGGGAAGTATTCTGCGCGCCCTCAATATCGACCACCAAGCGCGCCGGGCTGGGTAACATCATGACCTGATACTTGGCGCTCCGGGAAGTGGAGACATCCACAAAAGTCTCACCGGACTCATGCTTGACCAAAGTTACCTTCGAGACAAGCAAGGGCCCGCTGGGGGATGCCGGAGGAGCGACGTGAACAGAGGTTTCCGCGGGGGCCGTAACCGGAGCAGGTGCAGCCGCGGCATTGGTCGGAAGGCGCTTCCCATAGAGCAACCGCAGTTTTGAACCGTCCTTTTGAACGACGAAGGGATTGGCTTGCTTCGTGTCCACCTGCACGCGGACGACCGGCTGGCCGGAAGCATCCCGATACGGCAGGAGCTTGTAGCCAGAGAACACCGGGTTCACCCACTGTTGGCTGCGGGCCACACCCTCTGCCTTGGCGCCCGCGAGGTCGATGAAAAGGGTGTCGGGACTGGCTTGGGCGGTTTTATAGGAATAAATACCGTCCACACGCAGGACCAGTTCCGTGCCCGTGGGGCTGGCGGATAGCGTGACCGACTTCAAGGTCGCCGCCTCCGAGGCCGCCCATGCGCGGCTCCCGGGGGTAGGGACTATCCCCAGCATCAGCCATGTCACCGTCAGCAGAACAATCGCTTGTCGTCTCATCTTCCTTCTCCCGGAGCCGAACCCAGTCGCTTCACCACTTCACGAGTCGTCACTCGGCCATTTTCGTCGAGGACGTTCTCCTTGAAGTAAACTGCGTCCGGCGTGATCTTGCTGACTACGCCGTTGTACACCGAGTCGTTCTCAGACAGGAAATAGGCCCTTTTCGTTTCGTTGGTGACCACGGCGATCATTTTGTTGGCGGTTTGCTCGCGAACCACACCCTCGAGCATCAACTGCGAGATGAGCAAGCCTCGAACCCCTGGCGGCAATACCCCACCCGGCCCCACCCCCGAATTCATGATGTTCTCGGCACCGCCCTTACCGCCCGGAGCCTCAGGAGGCTTGAAAGGGTCCCGTTTCCCCGCCGCCAACGTGGAACTCTGGGACCTTGCCGTCGTGCCCTGGCGTTGGGCTGGGGTCTCGGCAGACTCTACCGGCGTGGTTCTTACCGGGGTAGTCCTTGCCATCTTCTGCCCGGTGGCCTGCGCAGGCGTGACGCCTGGAGGGAAGCTCTTCGAGGATTGCGGGTTCGCCCAACTCGGCGGGACTCGCAAGCTCCGGCGTTGGGTTGGGGGCTGGGCAGGCTTTACCTCCGTGGCCCTTGCCGTCTTCTGCCCGGCGGCCTGCGCAGTCTTGGCGCTTGGAGGGGAGCTCTTCGAGGATTGCGGGTTCGCCCAACTCGGCGAGACTCCCAAGCTCCGGCGTTGGGTTGGGGGCTGGGCAGACTTTACCTCCGTGGCCCGTGCCGTCTTCTGCCCGGTGGCCTGCGCAGTCTTGGCGCTTGGAGGGGACCTCTTCAAGGATTGCGGGTTCGCCCCGTTCGGCGGGACTCCCAAACCCAACACGAGAGCCGCTAAGAGCAGAAGCCGCGTTGCCTGCATTCTTCGCGTGCGTTGAAACCTATGCTTAGCCATTGTCGTCATCCTGCTCACTATTTCTTGTTAGGAGGTGGCGCCGCGGTCAGAGGCTTATTGTAATAAGTGGTCAGCACGCAATTCGCCCCGACCGTCTCGGTGGTTTGCACCTTGTATGCCCCCATGCCACCGCCCTCCGGAGTACCGAGAGAGAGGCCCGAAACACTTATGATTCGTTGTTCATGCGCGAGTCGATCAAAAAAGTTCAACAAACTGTAATAGGTTCCATCCAGGCGCACGGCAAAAGACATTGCCACAGAGTAATCCTGCACCACCGGGGGTTTAGGAAGAAAGGTCCGGATCTGGGTGTTCGTACTCAAACCGTCTGCAAACACGGTTTTCATGAACTCATCGGTGGCCTGTTCGTCGGGAACAATGGAACGGAGCGTTTCCAACTGGCTTTGTAATTGCTTGAGGAGGTTCAGATACTCCGTCTGTTGTTGCCGGAAGGCTTCGTTCTTGTCGTTTTCCAACTTGAGTTTGGCCACTTCATTTTGTAAACCGTCCCGCTGGTCACTCAAGGGCAAGACAAAGTACCAGAACGTGACGCCCGCCAGGACGACTGCCCCCGTCACCAAAATAACTCCCTGAATCGAAGCCGGAAGATCATTGAAGGTCTTGGCCATCTTCTTTAACCTTTCCTACAATGCTCGTTTTAGGCCCTGAGCTTGCGCGGGTGCACCTTGCGGCCCTCCGGGTCCACCGGAAGGTCCCGTCCCTGGGCCGCCGGGGCCTGCTGATGCGCCACCCGCCGTGGGGGAAATCATCCCTGTGGACGACTTGAACTGGCAACTCAGCGTGAACTTAAAACTCAAGCGCTCGTGTTGGTCATCCTGATAGAACTGCTCCAACTGCACGTCATCAAAGGATCCGGAATTCTTCAGGAAGGCCAGGAAATTCGCCACGGAATCAACCGTGGTCGACTGCCCATTGAGCTTTAACCGGTCACCCATGGGCGCCAGCGAGTAAAGATAAATATCGTTGGTCTTGTTGACGATGCTCCCCAAAGTGCTCATCAATTCGACGGGGCCGACGCGGCTGTTCTGCAACGCCTGAATGGTATTGACGCGGGTCTCGAGGTCCTTCAGCCGTTGCTGGTATTTCGCGTTCTGGTCCTTCACCACGGCCAGTTCCGATTGCCGGTTCTTTTCCCGATTCCGGGCTTTCTCGAGTTCCGCGATTTGGTTGGTCCAGACCTTATAAATGACGCCGACGATCCCGAAGCAGATAATCAGCGCACCCGCAAACATCACCATCTGAGTAGCCATCGGCGCCGGTGGTCCCCCCACGGACGGCATCTTGGAGGGAGGCGGTGCGACTCCTAGAAGGTTGATCTTAATCATGGCTAGTCAAAGCTCCTCAAAGCCAGCCCCACCGCAACGCTCATACGGGGAGCAATTTCGTCCACGTAACCCACATCGAACTTCTTCCCATCGATCACCACCCTTTGGAAGGGGTTGATGAGCTCCACGGGAATGTTGAACTCCGCTTTGAGCTGATCCACGAGACCTTCGATCTTGGCGGTCCCGCCGGAAACATAGAGGTGCTGGATGTTCTCGGTCGACGTGGTCTGCCGGAAGAAATCGAGAGTCTTCTGGATTTCCAGCATGAGGATTTCGGTCACCGACCGTAGGTGGGGAAGTTTCTGGTCCTGCGTCACGTTGGGAACCTCCAACCCTTGCTTGAGCCGTTCCGCATCCTCGAAGCTCAAGTCGAGTTCCTTCTGGAGCGTGTCGGTGTACTGGTTCCCACCCACCGAGACGTCGCGGGTGAACAGAGGATTGCCAGGCCGTCCGATCACGATGTTCATGATGCTGGCGCCGATGTTGAGCAGCGCCGCCATCTGATCGGGAGGTACGTCATAGTTCACCTCGAAAGCGTTGTAAACCGCGAACCCATCATAGTCGACGACCGTCGGGATCTTGCCCGCCTGGCTCAGCACGTTGGTGTGATTTAAAATCTTCTCGCGCTTTACCGCCACCAGCATGACGTCGGTTCCGCTCCCCGACGGGGCCGGGCCCAACGACTGGTAGCTCAGGTTTACATCCGTCATGTCAAAGGGAATGTGCTGCTGCGCCTCGTAAGGGATGGCGTTGTAAAGCTCCTCATCGGAGTTGGCTGCCACCGTGACGCGCTTGACGATAACCGAGTGGCCGGAGACAGAAGTCGCCACGTTCCTGGTCTTAATGCGATTATCGGTGAAGATTTTCTCGATGGCGGAAGATACCGAAAGGGCATCCATGATGGAGCCATCCACCACCGTATCCTGGCCTAGAGGCTCAATCCCCAGGTTCACGAGCTCATAGGAGTTGCCCTTCCTCCGCAGTTCGACTGCCTTGACGGCGCTCGACCCGACATCCAACCCCACCAAGCTCTTGGCTTTTCCTAACCCAAACATTGGCGATGCTCCCTACCGAGCGGTGGCGCGCAACCGGCGTGACGCTCGCTCTTCGAACTGCGCGCTTTGCTTCTCCATCCAACGGTCCAGGACGGTCTTCTTGAATTTCCAGCGGTTACCAAGTTTGAAAGCTGGGATCTTTTCTTCGTATACATACTTATAAAGGGTTTCGCGCGAGACTCCGAGATACTCCGACGCTTCCCGGATGTCCATGACCTCTCTGGTCTCTGTCATACTCATAACCTTCCGCCGAATTCGTGCCCTTGCACGCTGCCCAATCAAGAAAGTGAGAATTCGTTCCCGACTTCAATGCTTGATGCGCTTATACGCTGCGCGCGTTTTCCTTGTCAAGAACTATTTTGTTAGTTTTAGGTGTTTCTTCGTATTTTGTAGGCAAGTTTTCGGGGTATTTAGGGAAATTTGCAGGATATGTGGTGTAGTTATGAAAGGGCACCACCAGATATGTGCCCACGAAATTTTTCGTGTTTTGAGGGTTTTTTGTCGTGTTTGACCGGCTTTCAGGGGGTGATTATAGGATGGGTGGTCGGGGAAAGAGCGTTTCTTAGGTATTCCTTGGAATATCGAAATGCCCGACCTTTTTGGCTCCCCAATCTTCCTGCGCGCTCACATTTTGCATCGGCAAACGCGTATTGATCGTTTAGGCAAATCGTGCCGGCTTCCCTGTTTCCATTCTGAGCATCGATCGCAGAGGGGCGCAATTCGGGATTTCAGAAAGGGGTGGCATTGGGGAGGGCAGGAGAGGACCGAACAGGCTGCGGAAGAACTCGTCGGCACAGTCATTCGGAAGAGCCGCAGGCGACGAAGGATCTCGCATTGCCTTGAAATTACTCAGAGCGAGATCCTTCGCGAAGTTTACCCTGAGCGGGCACAGCGAGATTCTTCGCTTCGCTCAGAGGTTGTGACTTTTTTGATTTGCAGGCCATTTTCGGGTGCTTAAGTCTTTTGTTTTTCAATCCCGACTTACGCGCGAATTTAAAAAAGTCACAGACTCTCAGGATGACAGCAGTGGAGCGTTTTTCCGCAGCCTGTTTAAGCGGTCAGCCTTAAATCAAAAGCTAATTTGGGGGCGCACCGACGCCGCTCGCAAGTGTCAACTCCGAATACGCCATGGTGATTTTAAGGCCAATCTGCTTGTCATGAACGTCAACATTCATGGCGGTGTAGGGGTTCGGGTGGCCGGGATTCTGCGTCTCCCAAGCAAGCTGTTGAGCCATCTTCAGGCCGTCCAAGACCTGCCGGAGCGTGGCCGCGTCCGTCGGCGTCGCGCAGTTGAGTTTCATATCCAGGTTGACCTTGTCCGCCGCATCAATGCTATAAGTCAGGGAATCCACTTTCTGGAAAACCTGCCCCCAATCCAACTTCAAATTGTTTTGGGTTGATAACCATCCGCCGAACCAATCGGCGACGGCTCCGCCCAAGGCGATTCCCCAAATGGGCGCGTCCTTATTGACGTCGCTGATCAGGCTAGTAAACCGTGAGTCCGAATTCAGGTTCGACGCCTGTCCTTCGTGCGCCTCCAGCACCGCCGTCAAGGACGAGAGCGGCCCGAAAGCCCCCAGGGTATTCTCCAGAATGACGACGCAGGTTCCCGCTACTCCCGCCGACAAGCAATACGCCTGCTGTCCGGAAATCGGCGTGGGCGTGAGGCTTTGGGCGGCAGCGCGGTTAGCAACCTGCGCCTTGTCAAAATGGCCGGAGGCATAACCGTAAAGATCCATTTCTTTATCGCCAGGCTTCCACCCGATCATCAAGTCGTCGATGTCGTCCTCGCGGATTCCGATCTGGTCCAACGCCGACTCAAGCTGCTGCAAGCGCGGCCCCAAGAATTTTCCCCGCAGGGTTTGGTAATTGGGGAGCTTGCGTAGCTTGGAAGGGCTGGAATATTCCACGCGCAAGGTCTGGGTAGGGAGCCCGGACATGGCCGTCGTGACGAAATCTCGGCCAGCGCCTTTCTGGGGAATCCCCGCCACCACGATCACCACCAAAAGCAAGAGAACTGTTTGTCGCATAATCACCTCGTAGTTCGGGATACGGGACTCGGGACTCGGGACTCGGGACACGTAGCGGTTAGTCCATTCAAGAACATTTGATGTCATTTCAATGTGGCAGGTTTCCTTACATCCGTCAAGCTCGGGACACGGGATTCGGGTCTGGGGATCCGCGGTTCGGTATCCGGGATCAAGTATTCGGGCGCCATTTCGATTTCTGGAGAACGCCAGTCCGATTATATCGCACCCCAAGTACGATCCAGAGCCTGAGTTCGTAGTCCCGTGTCCCGAGACCCGTGTCCCGAGTTCCTAGTCCCGTATCCCGATTCCCGTATCCCGTGTCCCGTACTTTCTCCTGCGCTGCGTCCAAGCTTGCTCATCGAAGGGGATCATTACGTCGCCTGTGGAATGTTGCCAAAGATCAATTTCCGCCGCCAGCCGACGAATTACGTTGAGAGATCCCTCCCGGTAAAACAGGTTCGCCATCTCCCCCGGATCTTTGATGAGATGGAATAATTCCCCTGTCCCCTCGGGGCCCAAATTCATTTTCCACCCCTCGGGCGTAATAATCGTGCGCAAGAGTTCCGGGTCGTTGTTCTGTCCCGGCCGGGGGGGGCCATTCCACTCGAGCATCACGTTGCGGTCCGGCAGTTCCCTCCCCTCTAGTAAGAACGTGGCCCAACTAAAACCTTGCAAATGACGTGGCAACGGCTGGCCCATAAGTTCCAGCAAGGTGGGAACCACGTCCACTTGCGCCACCGGTTTGCGAATGCGGGGTGGGTTGCCTTTCAGCCCGGGGATTCGCAAGAGCATGGGAACCTTGGCGGCCTCTTCGTACATCACGGACTTATACATCAGGCGGTGGTCTCCCATCATCTCGCCGTGGTCGGTGGTAAAAACGACGATGGTGTTCTCAGCCAAGCCCAGCGCTTCCAGCTTGGCCAGAATCCTCCCTACCATTTCATCGACCAGCGTGATTTTGCCCCAGTAGCGAGCCTTAGCTTCGCGCAGATTCTCCGCCGTGGCGAGTTCGCTCCGGGGACCGCGCAGTTGCTCGGCGCGGATCGTTTTGGTGCGCTCCGACTCCGTAACGTCAGGGGCTTCGGAGAAGGACTTCGGGACTTCCATATTCGCTGGGTTATAAAGATGATCGTTCACGCTGTGGAAGGGAGTGTGAGGGTCGAGGAAGCTCACGTACATCACCCAGGGCTGGCGCTGGTGACGATCGAGAAACTGCACGGCTTGCGATGCCAAATAGGCCGGTTTGCTCAATTCCTTCGGGACTTGGTTCGCGAAGTCGCGTGTGTAAAGGCCCTTGTGGTCCGGCTTTAAACCCTGGCTCGCCAGGAAACGGTAATATCCTGAATACTCCCGCGCGCAGGTTTTTTCGGAAAGACGGGTGTACCCGTCCTCGATGCTCTCGAACTCTTGAAAACCGTGCTGCGGACAGAGTTCATCACCCAGGTGCCACTTGCCAAAATAGGCGGTGGCGTAATCCTTGTCCTGGAACATCTCCACCAGAACGGGCAGGGAGGGATTCAAGGGGATATTATTGTTCGTCGATCCGTGAGTGTGAGGGTAGAGCCCGGTCAGCAAGCTGCCCCGCGAGGGAGTGCACACCGGCTGCGAAACGTAGTAGCGCGAGAAGACGGCGCTCTGATCAGCAAGGCGGTTCAGGTTGGGAACGATGATCTTGCTGTTCCCATAAATCCGAAGGG
>JBEKAD010000148.1:0-9878 GCA_050018435.1 Terriglobia bacterium | reverse complement strand
AAAGCCCAAGCGGAAGCCGTCCAGGCGGTCCAGGATACGACCCCAGCGGGGGAAATTGATTCCGCGGCCCGCCGCGTCCTGGCAAAACACAAGCTTGCCCGGTACTTTACCCACAGCACCGGCCACGGTGTGGGCCTGGAGATTCACGAACGGCCGCGCCTAGCGAAAGGGGAAACCACCTGCCTGAGGTCCGGCTCGGTGGTCACGGTGGAGCCAGGGGTTTACTTGGTAGGGTTCGGCGGCATCCGCATTGAGGATACGGTGCTGGTGGGGCCCGAGGGCCCTGAAATCCTCACCCCGGCATCCAAGGAGAAATGGATTGTTTAGAGGCAGGATTTAGGATTCAGGATTCGGGGTTTAGTAATCAGGATTTGGGACTGCCCCATGATCTTGAAAGCATTGGGTTGATTGAAGGCAGGATTCAGGATTTAAGACTGATTTATAAAGCCGGGACTTCGGACTGAATCCTAAATCCTAACTCCTAAATCCTTGATCCTACTTTTGGGGGAGCAAACGAATGCCCGGTAAGAATTCCACACGCAACGTTCCTGAGCCCGGGCGGGTCTGGAACCTGGACGACATCAAGGAGTTGCTGGATCTCCTGGCCAGGAAGGAAATCACCGAATTTGAAATGGAGCAGCAGGGAGTCAAAATCCGCGTCCGGCGCGGGAATGCCCACCCTCTGAACGCCGGGACTACCAACGGATATGTCCATGCTCCTGGGTGTGCGCCGGTCGCAGCCGCTCAGCCTCCGGCCCCCGTGATCCCGGTGGCGACGGCCCCTCCCACGCCCTCGCCCGCTCCGGCGGGGTCCGAACCGGCCGGGGATTCCACCGAGGGCCTTTTTGTCATGAAATCACCGATCGTGGGGACCTTCTACTCCGCGCCCGCTCCCAACGCGCCTCCTTTTGTCAAGGTCGGTGACACCGTGCAGATCGGTCAAGTAATCTGCATCATCGAAGCCATGAAGTTGATGAACGAACTGGAAGCAGAGGTAGCGGGACAAATTGTCCGCACCTACGTCGAAAACGGCCAGCCGGTAGAGTACGGGCAATCCTTGTTCGCCATTGAACCCGCGCGCAAGAAGTAGAATTGGTTCATAGTTGATAGTTCATAGTTCATAGTCAACAACACACAGCCATTTCCAGCTCTGTGGCGCCTGACAGAACAAAGGAGTGGAAACGTGAGACACCCTAGAGGCCCGTCCGGAGACAAGGTTTTTGGCGATTTGTCGAACCATAAGCCCTTTGTTTCCGACGCACGATTTTCCAAAAAGCGCCTTTCTGGACGGGCCTCTAGCTATCGACTGTCGACTATCAACTATCAACTTTTAGAGGTGGAAACATGCGGCGCGCTAGCTATCGACTGTCGACTATCAACTATCAACTTTTAGAGGTGGAAACGTGCAGCGCTTCCAAGACTTGAAGGTATGGCAGCGGAGCCACGCGCTGGTGCTTGAAATCTATCAACTAACGAAGGACTTCCCCGGTTCTGAGCGTTTCGGCGTCACTTCGCAACTCCGCCGGGCGGCAGTTTCGGTTCCGACGAACATTGCGGAGGGGACGAAACGCCTTGGCAGCCAGGATTACGTCCGATTCATTAACATTGCAGAGGGATCGCTCGCAGAAACGGAATACCTGATCACGCTCAGCCGGGATTTGGCGTATTTGTCGCCCGAGGCCACCGCAAGGCCTCTGGCAGAGATCACCGAGATTGCTCGGATGCTGAACGCTCTGCGAGCAAGAGTTGAGCAAGGACTTTCCGCCAAAACCGCAAAGACAGTCGAGAGTCGATAGTTGATAGTCGATAGTTAAGACTCGTTTGCGCTACCACTGGGGGATATGCCTTGGCAATTGTAACAATCGACTATGAACTAGCAACTGTCTTTTCGATTCCTAACTATCGCCTGTATATCGACTATAAACTATCGACTATTAACTATCGACTGTTCTTCCCATGTTCAAAAAAATCCTGGTCGCCAACCGCGGGGAAATAGCTTTGCGGGTGATTTGCGCCTGCAAGGAATTGGGAATTCCCACCGTCGCAGTGTACTCGGAAGCCGACCGCTACTCTCTGCACGTGCGTTTTGCTGATGAGGCAGTCTGCATCGGCCCGCCGCGCAGCGCCGACAGTTACTTAAACGTGGCCAGTATTATCTCCGCAGCGGAAATTACCGGCGCGGAAGCCATTCATCCCGGCTATGGTTTCCTGGCGGAGAGCGCCTATTTTGCCGACGTCTGCGAGGCTTCAAATCTCACCTTTATCGGCCCCCGGCCAGAAGTCATCAGCCTGATGGGCGACAAGAATCGCGCGCGCGCAAGAATGAAAGAGTTGGGCATTCCGGTGTTGCCGGGCTCGGAAGTGATCTCGTCGGAGGAAGCTGCCTTGACGGAAGCGGAGCGCATTGGCTACCCCGTTATGGTGAAGGCCGCAGCGGGGGGCGGCGGCCGGGGAATGCGGATTGTGCACTCGCCGGACGAACTCCCCCATCTTCTTCGGACGGCGCAGAATGAGGCGGCGGCGTCTTTTGGAACTCCCGATATCTATCTGGAAAAATACATTACCTCTCCCCGGCATATCGAGTTTCAAGTTCTGGGCGACCAGCACGGGAGGGTGGTCCACCTGGGCGAGCGCGAGTGCACCATTCAGCGCCGTCATCAGAAGCTCGTGGAAGAATCCCCGTCCACCCAAATTGATGAAGAGACTCGCCTGCGCGTCGGCCGTCAGGTTATCGAGGCGCTCCGGGAGATAGGTTACACGAGCGCAGGCACGGTTGAGTTGCTGATGGATGAGAAGCGGAATCTCTACTTCCTGGAAATGAACACGCGTATTCAGGTCGAGCATCCGGTAACGGAAATGGTGACGGGGTTGGACCTGGTGAAGCATCAGATCCTGATTGCGGCGGGTGGGAATGTGCCCTTCGAGGGCGAGACGATTGGATTGCGCGGGCATGCCATCGAGTGCCGCATCTGCGCCGAGAATCCGCAGACCTTTGCCCCCTCCGCGGGGAAGATAACAGTCTTCCACGAACCCGGCGGCACCGGCGTGCGGGTTGATACGGCTGCTTATGCCGAGTCGGTGATCCCGCCCTATTACGATTCCCTCATTGCCAAGCTCGTCGTACACGGCAAAGACCGCCAGGAGGCCATCCAGCGTATGAGCCGGGCTCTGGAAATGTTCATTATCGAGGGCATCTCCACTTCTATCCCAGTTCACCAAAAGATTATGGCCGACCCGGATTTCCAGGCGGGGAATTTCGACACCCATTTCTTGAGCCGATTTGCCCGTAGCGGCGAAGGCGCTTCCTAATTTTGGATTTTAGATTTTGGATTTTGGATTGAAGAACAGGTGCGGTTGTTCCATCGGCCCAATCCAAAATCGAAAATCCAAAATCCAAAATGGGCTCATGCAACTTGTAATCCCACGCCTCTATGCCATAATTGACCCCGCTCAGGGGGGCGGCCGTCCCTCAGCGGAGGTGGCGGCGGCTCTTCTGGCAGCGGGCGTCCGGCTTATTCAACTTCGAGATAAGCACGCGTCTTCCGGCGAGCTCTACGAGCGTGCGCGGCGGGTAGCCGAGTGTGTGCGCGAGGCGGGAGGAATCTTCATCGTCAACGACCGCGCCGACATCGCCCGCGCTGTGGATGCCGATGGAGTGCATGTGGGGCAGGACGACCTGCCGGTGGAGTCCGCCCGCGCCCTTGTCGGTCCCGGCAAACTGATAGGTTATTCCACCCACGTTCTGGAGCAGGTGAGAGAGGCCGACCGTTCCACGGCGGATTACGTTGCTTTCGGCCCCATCTTTCCCACCGCCAGCAAGGAGAATCCGGATGCGGTGGTGGGCCTTGAGGGGCTCGGTGAAGCGCGGAAAGCCACGCACAAGCCACTGGTGGCCATCGGAGGAATAACCCTCGAAAACGCGCGCACGGTGATCGAGGCGGGGGCAGATTCGGTAGCGGTCATTCGCGGCTTGGTGGGCGCACCCGACATTCGCACGCGCGCCGAGGAGTTTCTCGAACAGGTGTCAGGTGCCAGGTGTCAGCGACGGGAAACAGTGAAGGCTGAAGAAGGCTGAAGTATGAAGGCTGAAGTATGAAGGCTGAAGGAGGAACGATGAAAGGGTGATGAATCATCCCTCAGCCTTCAGCGTTCATACTTCATCCTTCATACTTCATCCTTTACACGGTGTGGCAGAACCCAAAACCATGTCCATTCCGCCATCCTCCGGTCTCGTCAAGAGCCTCGGCCTGTTTGATTCCACCACCCTGGTCATGGGCTCGATGATCGGTTCGGGCGTTTTCATTGTGGCGGCTGACGTCAGCCGTCAGGTTCGGTCGCCGGGCTTGTTTTTTCTCACTTGGGTCATCAGTGGATTGATGACGGTCATCGCGGCCATCAGTTATGGTGAGCTGGCGGGCATGATGCCGCAGGCGGGCGGACAGTATGTCTATCTGCGTGAGGCCTTTGGCCCGCTCTTTGGTTTCCTTTACGGCTGGACGCTCTTCCTGGTGATTCAAACCGGCACGGTGGCCGCGGTGGCCGTGGCTTTCGGGAAATTTGTGGGCGTCTTTGTTCCTTGGGTTTCGGCCAAAACCATTCTGCTGAACCTCGGGACTCTCGCGGTCTTTGGCCACCCCATTGCGCTGACGGTTTCATCGCAACAACTGGTCGCCATTCTGGTGTTGTTTTTCCTGAGTGTGCTGAACATTTTCGGGTTACGTCTGGGCGCGGGGGTTCAAAACGTCTTCACGGTTTTGAAGGTCGCAGCCCTTCTCGGAGTGGTAGTGCTCGGCATCTGGTGGGCTTTTGGCCATCCCGTGCCAGCCTCCTCCGCGCAGGGTTTCTGGCAGGGCGCGCATGGGGATGTGGCCACGCTGACGTTGGTTTCCGTGGCGCTGGTGGGGCCGCTATTTTCCTCCGATGCGTGGAACAACGTCACCTTTACGGGCAGTGAAGTGATTAATCCCAAACGCAACCTGCCCTTGGCGCTCTTTATGGGCACCACCGCCGTCTGCGTCATCTATTTTGCCTGCAATTGGGCGTATTACCGCGCTCTGCCATTCTTCGGCGTGCCCCACGGTGGGCTGTTGGAGCTGGGAATCCAACATGCAGCGGAGGACCGTGTCGCTACGGCCGCGGTTCAGGTCATGTTGGGGGGGCGGGGTGCGGGACTGATGGCGGCCGCCATCATGATTTCCACCTTCGGTTGTGCCAATGGATTGGTGCTGGCGGGGGCGCGCGTGTATTACGCCATGGCGAAGGACGGCCTGTTCTTTTCCTCGGTAGGAAAAGTTCATTCCAAGTATCACACTCCAGCGGTTTCGCTCATGGTCCAGGCGGTCTGGGCGGCGATTCTGACCCTCACGGGCAGTTACAGCGAGCTGCTGGACTACGTGATCTTTGCCGTCGTGCTTTTTTATATTTTGACCATCGCGGGCATCTTCCGGCTTAGGCGGACGCGCGCGGAGGCGCCGCGGCCTTATCGGGCCTGGGGTTATCCTGTCCTTCCCCTGCTGTACATCGCTTTCGCCTCGTTTGTGGAGTTGGCCTTGCTGACCCACAAAGCGTTGCGGAGTTTTGCCGGTTTGAGTATCGTCGCCATCGGTATTCCGGTCTATTATTTCTGGCGAAGGCGCGGGACGAAAATTGCCGATTCTCGATTGATGATGGACGATTGAAATCGAAAATCGTCAATCGTCAATCGTCAATTCCATAACTGGAGGCAGAATGCCGGGTTTGTGGAAGAAAAAGAGTCTTGAACTCTTGCGCGCGGAGGCCGCGGAATCTGAGCATGGTTTGCGGCGCACCCTGGGCCCGCTGGCGCTGATGTCGCTGGGTATTGGCGCCATCGTGGGCGCCGGTATCTTCGTTCTCAGTGGGGTTGCGGCGCAGCATACGGGGCCGGCGCTGGTACTGTCGGTGATCCTTTCCGGTGTGGGATGCGCTTTCGCGGGGCTCTGCTACGCTGAGTTTGCGGCCATGATTCCCGTGGCGGGAAGCGCCTACACCTATTCCTATGCCACCATCGGGGAATTCCTCGCCTGGATTATCGGCTGGGACTTGATCCTCGAGTACGCGGTGGGCGCCACCACGGTTTCCATCGGCTGGTCGGGTTATTTCGTTTCCTTCCTGCAAAGAACCCTACACATTCCCTTCCCAGCGGAGTTGAGCAGAAGTCCTTGGGAACCGATACAACTGGCGGACGGTACGACGGTCCACCCATTATTCAATCTTCCCGCCGCCTTCATCATTGTGCTGATTACCACCCTGCTCATTATTGGCATCCGCGAATCCGCGAA
The DNA here is from genome assembly GCA_050018435.1 of Terriglobia bacterium. Taxonomy (GTDB): domain Bacteria; phylum Acidobacteriota; class Terriglobia; order UBA7540; family UBA7540; genus Bog-366. Next base: position 3,579 of record JBEKAD010000148.1, on the reverse strand, counting down.
TTTCAACAACTTCATCGTGATGGTGAAAGTGGGCGTCGTCGTGCTGTTCATCATTGTCGGCGCTCTCTATGTGAATCGGGCTAACTGGCATCCTTTTTTCCCGCCTAACCAGGGAGTCTTCGGCGAGTTCGGCTTCTCGGGGGTGCTGCGCGGGGCGGGAATAATTTTCTTTGCCTACATTGGGTTTGACGCTGTCTCCACGGCGGCGCAGGAGGCTCGGAACCCCGAACGCGATATGCCCATTGGCATCCTGGGTTCATTGGCGATTTGCACGGTTCTTTACATTGTGGTGGTAATGGTGCTGACGGGTTTGGAGCCGTTCCGCCAACTCAATGTGGCGGATCCGCTGGCGATCGCCATCGACTCGACCCCTGCCCGCGCGTGGCTTTCGCCGATCGTCAAGATCGGCGCGCTGCTCGGAACCACGGCGGTTATCCTGGTGATGATGCTGGGCCAAACGCGGGTGTTCTATTCCATGGCGCACGACGGCCTTCTCCCGAAGGCCTTTGGCCGCATCCACCAGCGCTTCCGCACCCCTTACGTCAGCACGGCCCTGACCGGGGCGTGCGTGGCCGTTGCCGGTGGCTTGTTGCCCCTGCGGATCGTGGGCGAACTGGTGAGCATTGGAACTTTGCTGGCGTTTGTGATTGTCAGCGCCTCCGTGATGGTGATGCGCAAGCGCCACCCCGACATTCGCCGCCCCTTCCGCACGCCCTGGGTGTGGCTGGTGGGTCCGCTGGCCATCGTCGTGTGCGGGGGACAGATGTTGGGCTTGCCGCGCGATACCTGGATTCGTTTGTTCGTGTGGATGGCCATCGGGCTCGTCATCTACTTCAGCTATAGCCGCCGGCACAGTGTGCTGAATGTTGCAGAGGGGAAGCGGGACTCGGGACTAGGGATTCGGGACACGGGACCCGGGACACGGGGTTAGGGGCTCGGGACTCGGGATCAGCGAGTAGCGCGGACCTGTTTTGTAGGTCCGCGGTTCGTCCCCAAATAACAGGAAGAAGCCGCGGACCTAGAGGACACGTCCGCGTTACGCTTGCCTGATTGAAATTTATTCCCTATGGTTGCGGGCCTTCGATTTTCCTTCCATGCACAGGATTTCCAGTGTTGACTCGCCCTGGGGGGCATGGTTCAATCGGAAATGAAAAATCCCGCCGACGAGGGCGGCGATTTTCGGAGCTTGTAAATTCGGCAAAGCGGAACGCAGATGACAGGAAGGGCCGACCCTTCCCATCTGAAGCTGTCCGTCCCCTTTGTCAGCGTATCTAGTGGTAGCGAGGATAGAGAGTTAGAGTGTCAAATGGACAGCGAAGAAATGGCAAGGCACATCAAAGAGCAAGAGCACGAAGGTAAAAGGGGCGTCTTTGATGCGGAGGCCCGCCGGGAAAAGTCCAAGATCCTGCGCAACGTTCAAGAACTTGCCAAGTGCGAGGATTTTGAAGGATTTTCCGTTAGTGTCCTAATTTCATAGTTAATCGGATCGGCAGCGTCCTGGGAATAGGAATCACTCAACAGAGTTGCCGGGCCGGGAATGGTTGACACAAGGTGCCTTTCGAACCGGTCGGGAATATGGGATGCCGCACGTGGTGGGGGACGGGTGACCTCCAGGATCGTGACCTTGGTGGGTACTCCGGGCAATGGCTCATGGGGGTCAATGGGCCACCGCCCGGGAAGTACGATACGAAATTCGTGAAGTGGTCTGTGAAGAAGCGATTGTTGTACGTGCGCACGGTCGATCTCTTCTGGGCTTTCCAGTACCACCGCGAAGGCTTTCCCAAGCGTCTAGATATCCCCGCGCTTCATCAGCGATTTAGGGAGGCAAAATGGGCAAGATGGAAAATCGAGTCAAAAATAAGCAGAGGGAAGTGGAAACCCGGCGTAGACATACCTATATGCCATGTCGGGCAAAAACTTGGTCCAAACCGCTGGCGATTCTATGACCGTATCGTAACGCCCCGCGAGTCGCTCAATTCGCACCCTGATCCGGGATACTGGGGGAACTACCGCCGACGTCAGAATAAATACTTTCGGACCGAATTGGCTCGGTACAGGCATGTTGTAAAATTCTGGCGCCACTGTGGCCAGCAGGCCCGTCGAAGTTTTCTTCGCTGCGCACGGTTCAGCAATCGACGACCAGAGTCCCATCCTGACTATCTAGTCGCGTCGCGGCAGATCGATGACACTGGCGTTGACTTCGGCTTTGTCGAGGTCAAAGGCCCGCGCGAATCATTACGCCCAAGCCAAAGACGCTTTTTCCCCGAACTAGTGAGGCGCGCCGGCCAGAAGGTATGGCTCGCGCGCTTCACAATGCGTGGGAGAACCTTCAGATTTGCACGGTTCGCGGCGGGAGGCCAGCTCATAGCCTCCGATACCCTTTTTGGAGCGTCGAGGTCAAATTAGGACACTACCGATTTTCCCGAATGCTTGGCACGCTTAATGTCAAGGATGTAGACCGGCGGCACGTCGCGGTCGCTCAGTTCTATCAGATGGTGAGCGATTACAAGAAGAAAGGGCACGCGAAGCCTCGGCGTTAGCCGCTTTCAGCCTTGCTAGTTGTTCCTCTTTTGGAAGATCGTGAAGCGAGTCGTCAATAACTGAGGCGATTATTTCAAGAGGTTTTTGTTTTTTCCCCTTTGCCATTTCAAAGCCTTGAGGCTTCTCTCGGACCATGGTTATAATCCGAAGGTTATAGTGAGTCGACCTGTCGGGTATGTCAAGTCGTACGAGGAGTAGTTCAGTTTGAAATTTCCTAAACTGTATCACTAACGTAATTCTTCACAGCTTCCTTAATCACCGGTCCACGGATATGGTTACGAAAGCGTTCGCACTCCTACTCCGGGAATACCGGACGCGCCGGTTGGCGCGATTCACCGCGTGGGTCTTGGCCTACGGCGCCGCCCTGTGGACTGCGGACCGCCTCACTCGCGCCACAGGCGGCGTCCCTGGACTCCTCTGGTTTGTCTTCTGGGTTTGCGCGCTGGTTTCCGGCGTCTACTACCTGGCTCGCCTGTTGCGGTTCATCCGTTTCCGTTTGCTTTGGCGACTCCGACGGCGCTTAGTGGTGGCCTATGTATTCATGGCTTTCGTCCCCATTCTTCTCATCCTTGCGCTGGTCCTGATCGGAGCCTTCATCATCAATGGGCAGTTCGCGGCTTTCTTGGTCGTCCTTAAACTGCGCGATCACTTTGATGAAATCGAACAAGTTAACCGTGTGGCGCTTGACGAGGCACGGTTTACGGGCGAAAAATCGCAGCCCGCCATGCTGGCGCGAATTCAAAAGTTCTACGTTACGGAGATGATCGAGCATGCGAAAAGCTACCCGGGCTTGACCATCACGCTCCGCCTGGGCAATACGGCTCGCGCTTTCCTTTTGAACGGAGAACCGGTTACAGACCCCGTGACCATACCGAGTTGGTTGGAGGGGGAGGAATTCGCGGGCGTTGTTGTCGACAACGGGCAGATCGCTTTGCGATCCGTGGAACGAACCCAAACACCCGCCGGCAGGTTGACCGTGGTTCTATCGCAGCCTTTCACCCCCGAATTGCTGTATCTGGTAGGAGAGGGGATAGGTCC
>JBEKAD010000147.1:0-9930 GCA_050018435.1 Terriglobia bacterium | reverse complement strand
TTGAGATAAGTCGTCAGGTTAGAGGAGCACTGATTGTTCCACACCAGGCGCCCGACGTCTTCGGGCTTCGTGACGCACACCGGACCCCGCGTCCCGTAGCCGATCACCACCTTCACGGTTCCGTCCGCCAGAAGCTGGCGGCACCGCTGGCGCAGGGACTCTTCACTCCCGGCTGGCTGGTCAACCGCGGGCGCTGCCTCCGGGATCGGCAGAGACCCGGTACCGGTGTCAGTGTAAAGGCTCCGGTAAGGACCCAGCTTGCGCGTCTGTTCGGTGATTTCCGTGACCACCTGCTGCCATTTCCGGCCCTCGGCGGCGGATATCCAGGTGAAGTGGATGCGCTCCATCTCGAAGCCGAGCGCTTCGAGGAGCTCACGAAAGAGGATCCAGCGACGCCGGGCGTGGTAGTTGCCGGACGTGTAGTGGCAGTCACCCGGATGGCAGCCTGAAACCAGCACCGCGTCGGCGCCGATGTCGAAAGCCTTTACGATCAGGTTGAAGTCGATTCGCCCTGTGCAGGGCAGGCGGATGATGCGCACGTTGGGCGGGTATTCAAGACGCGTGGTTCCCGCCAGGTCCGCTCCCAGGTAGGTACACCAGTTGCAAACGTAAGCGACGATCTTCGGCTCGAATTGGCCTGCTTCGCTCATACCAGGCTCTCAACCATGGCGTAAATCTGCTGCTCGGTGAAGCCCTCCAGGTCAGCGCTCTTGGAGGGACAAACGGCCACGCAAGTCCCGCAGCCCATGCACAGTCCGGGATTAACCCGCGCCGTGTGTTTGACGAAGACCCCGCGGGGGGTGCGGACTTCGGCCTGCTCGATGGCGTGATACGGGCAGGTGCGCACGCAGGCATAGCAGGCGGCACAGGTCTGCTCGTTGATGCCGGCGATCTCGGGCTCGCGCATCAACTCGTCCGCCGCAAAGGTCACCGCCACCTTGCTGGCGGCGGCTGAAGCTTGGGCCACGGCTTCGGGAATATCCTTGGGCGCCTGGCACGCCCCGCACACGAACACCCCGGCGGCATTCGTCTCGACGGGCCGCAGCTTGGGGTGGGACTCCAGCAGGAATCCGAACTCGTCGTATCCCACGTTGAGCTTCTGGGCCAGCTCCGCCACGCCGTCGGCGGGACGCATGGCCGCAGCCAGCACCACCAGGTCGGCCTCCACCGTGATCGGCACGCCGGCCAGCGTGTCGGCCCCACGCACCACCAGCTTGCCGTCTTCCTGCGTGATCTTCGACACCCGGCCGCGATAGTACTTCGCCCCATCCTGCTCGATGGCCCGGCGCACGAACTCCTCGTAGCCCTTGCCACCGGCGCGGATGTCCATGTAGAAAACGTGCGCCTGCCCGTCGTGCACCTTGTGCTTGTAAAGCATGGCGTGCTTGGCCGTGTACATGCAGCAGATCTTGGAGCAGTAAGGCAAGCCCTTGGCGTTGTCGCGCGAGCCCACACAACTGATGAACACCACATTCTTCGGCTCGGCGCCGTCGGAGGGCCGCTTCAGCACCCCGTTGGTGGGTCCCGAGGCGGAAAGGAGGCGCTCAAACTGGAGCGAATCGATCACATCCTTGTACTTGCCGTATCCGTATTCACCGTAGCCCGCCAGCGACGCTTTATCCTGCTTCTCACCGATGTCATAGAGCTTATAGCCCGTGGCCACCACCACGGCGCCCACCTTTTCCTCCACCCGTTTGTCGGTGTCCTGGAAGTTGATCGCTCCCGCTTTGCACTTCTTTTCGCACAATCCGCAGCCGTTGCGAATGATCTTGGCGCAGGTCTTGGCGTCAATCACCGGGCGGGCGGGTACGGCTTGCGGAAAGGGGACGTAGATGGAGGCGCGCATGCCCATGCCGTAATCGAATTCGCTCTTGTTGCGCTTCAGTGGGCAGACGCTCCAGCAGTCCCCGCAGCCGGTGCACTTGCTGATATCGACGTAGCGCGCCTTCTGGCGAATCGTGATGGTGAAGTTGCCGATGTAGCCTTCGACGTTTTCGACTTCCGAATAGGAATAGAGCTTGATGCGCGGGTGCTGTCCGACCTCCACCATGCGCGGGGTCAGGATGCACTGGGAGCAGTCGAGGGTGGGAAAAGTTTCGGACAAGCCCGCCATCTTGCCGCCAATGGAAGGATCGCGCTCCACCATCACCACTTCGTAGCCGGAGTCGGCGATGTCGAGGGCCGCCTGGATGCCGGCCACGCCGCCACCAATCACCAGCGCCCGGCGCGTCACCGGCACGCGGATGGGCTGGAGTTCGTGGTCGAGCCGCGCCTTCTCGACGGAAAGGCGGATGAGGCTGGCGGCTTTGGCCGTGGCTTGGGCGCGGTCGTGATGTACCCACGAGCACTGCTCGCGGACGTTGGCCATCTCGACTTTATAGGGATTCAAGCCCGCAAGCTGCGCCGCGCGCCGAAAGGTCTTCAGGTGCATGTGGGGCGAGCAGGACGCGATGACCACGGAGTCAAGTTTTTCGGCCGCGATGTTGTCGCGCACCAGCGCCTGCCCGGGGTCCGAACACATATACTTGTAGTTCATCGCGCAGCGAACCCCGGGGAACTTTGACACCTCTTGCGTCAGGGCATCGACGTCAACCGTACGCGCGATGTTCTCTCCACACCAGCAGATGAAGACGCCTATTCGCGACATCAGGCTTTCCCCACAAAGTGCCGGTTGATTCCCAGCGCTGATTCCGGCAGTCCCAGCGCCATTCCCACCACATCCGAGAGGTAGTAGATGACCATGTCATACCGCACGCCGTAACGCTGCTCGATGTCCGCTTGCTTCATATCGAGATTGACGTGGCACATGGGGCAGGCTACCACCAGGCAGTTGGCTCCATGCACGGCGGCGTTGCTCAAGATCTTGTGCGAGAGATCGAGCACGATTTCCTCACTGGCCAGGGTCATGCCGCCGCCGCAACACTCCGTGCGGTAGCTCCAGTCCACCGTCTTCGCACCCAGCGTCTTCAGAATGGCCTCCATGGAACGCGGCTGTTCGCAATCGTCGAACTCAACGACGTCGGGAGGGCGAGTGAGCAGGCAGCCGTAGTAACATGCAGCGCTCAGAGATTTCAGCGGGTTCTTCACCGCCGCCTTCAGGCGGTCCAGGCCGATTTGTTCGAACACCTGGATCAGGTTCAGTACCCGAGTGGTCCCGCGCACTTCCAGTTCGACGATCCCCGACATCTCGCGGCGCAATCCCTCGTCTCCCGCCAGGGCCTTCTGGGCCTTGATCAACTGCATGGAGCACATCGGGCAAGGCGCCAGCATTTCGCCGAATCCTCCCCGCTCCGCCAGCGCCAGATTGCGCGCCGGCAGGGCGGTGGAAAGCTTCTGGTTGAGCGAGTGCGCGGCGGTGGCTCCGCAGCAGATCCATTCGTCGATCTCCTGCAACTGCACGTCCAGCGCCTTCAGGCAGGCCCGCAGCGATTGCTCGTAATCGTCCGAAGATCCATGCAGCGCACATCCGGGGTAATAGCCGATACTCATGAGTGGTCCATGGCGCGGGTGAAGATGCGGCCGAGCACCGCCCGGTCGCGGACTTTCTTGCCTCGCAGGTGAAGCTTCTTCCGCTTATGCAGCTTGGGTGCGAGCGTTGCGTCTTGGAAGAGCAGAGACAACCGGCGGTCGTGCATAAACCCCGTCAGTTTGAACTGGGCGATCAGTTCCAGTTCGTCGAGCCGCCCGTTGCGCCGGATATTGTCGAGAAAGGCCTTTTGGAAAAGCATGACGCGGCGCTGGGCGGGCGACACCCGGACCTCCTCCATGGAGAGCTGCCGCAGCGCATCCATGATCCCCGCACAGTTCACCGATTTCGGGCAGCGCGTGGCGCAGGTCTGGCAGGAGACACACTGCCAGATCGACTGGGCGTCCAGGGCTTCTGTTTCCCTCCCCAGCTGGAGCAGGCGAATGAGCCGGTTAGGCGCAATATCCATCTGCGCGGCCATCGGGCAGCCGGCGGTGCATTTTCCGCACTGGTAGCAATCAAAAAGATGGGTGTGGGCCAGGGCCTCCACGACGCTGGCCATGGCACTTGCTTGCGGGAGTGGGTTGGCTATGTTCACCAATACCGCCCGGCGAGTCATTGGGCTACGTCGGGTGCCACTCGTACTCGGTCCGGCTCGGGAAACCAGTTGCCTGATACTCCCGCTCCGGCTCCGTACGAGCGCTGATTAACGCACGAGGCTATAATCTCAGATACCGATGCCTTTGTCAAGTTGATTCGGCCCCTGGTGCTGTCCTGATTTCAGGTGTAGCGCCGGGCTTCAGCCCGGCACGTGCCGCCCTAAAGGGCGGCGCTACGTTCAAATTAAGACAGCACCCGGCACCTTTGGGGGGAGGCGCGCATCGGGCCATCGGGCGATTTTGGATTTTAGATTTTGGATTCTAGATTTGCGATTGGTGATTTTCAGTCTTTGATTTTCGATCTTCGATCTGCAATTTGAGATCTGCGATTTGCAATTCAGTACCTCGGACTTCGGACATCGGACTTCGGACTCTGTATCTAGTCACTCGTCACTTGTCACTGCTCTCAGTGTGATCGGGTGAATGAACCGCTCGCTCGTCACTCGCCACTCGTCACTCGTCACTGCTCTTTGATGGCCTTCACGACCCCGGGCGAAAGCCGCTTGCGGTATTGCCATGAGAGCCGCAAGGCAGGCCACGGTCACGAAGATGTCGCGGTCATAAAGGAAAGGGCGCCGCAACCTGGACGTGCGATCCATCTGCGCGCGGTGCTGTGCGGGGGCAATTGTGAACCAGACGGCGAGCGCTGGCGGGCGCGAAAGGCCGCGGACCTCACACTGCGGAGGTCCGCGCCACTTGCCGGGATTCTCTTGACATCGTGGTAGCATAATGCTACCTTCGCCAGGGTGAGCCAAGTGGATGATGCAACATACCCGCTTGTGTGGGTGAAGCAGTTATTTGGGCAGAAACACTGGTTAGTGACTCTTACGGCACAGGCATCCGCCCTTGCCCTTGGGCTGGACGATGAGGACATTGCGGACTGCGTCATGAATTGCCTAACGGAAGCGCACTTCTACAAAACCATGCCCGCGGAGAAAAGGTCGGGACTCATGCAAGACGTTTACAGAATTACTTACCAAGGGCGCCGCATCTACCTGAAGCTGCAAGTGTCAAAGGAGAACTGGGTAGTTGTCGTTTCCTTTAAGGAGGAATAGGGGAGGGATTATGAATTGCCCTGTCTGCAACGAGGGGACGGCCAAATTGGTCGAGAGGAAGAATTATACCGCACAGTACAACGGGGAACCGGTGCAAGTGCCTGCCGTGGAAGTCTACCATTGCGCCGATTGTGGCGAAGATTTTCTGAACCCCGAGCAGAGCCATGCGTTGGCGGTAGCTGTGAAGAATGAGGTGCGCAAGAAGTTGGGTCTTCTGCCGCCCGAGCGAATTACCGCGATTCGAGAGAAGGCCGGTCTGACGCAAGCCGAGTTAGAGGAACTCCTGTGCCAGGGACCCAAAGTGGTGGTCAGGTGGGAAAGCGGAAAGGTGATTCAAAGCGGGTCTGCCGATACCGTGTTGCGGCTTCTTGAGCGTGCGCCAGAACTGGTCAGAGCACTAAAGGAGATTGAGAAACAACGGTTTGCCCAACAACGGAAATACACCCCCGCCCGAGGTGGCGTCTCAGCAGATCCTAGAGGCCCATCCGGAAACCGGGTTTTCGGCGATTTCTCGGGCCGTAAGTCCTTTGTTTCCGACACAGGAGTTTCCCGAAGGGCCCTTTCTGGATGGGCCTCTAGGGCCCGGTAGGGACATTGAAAGACGAGGACAGAATAAAGTGATGGTCGCTTTCTGTAACGCCCGGCACCTGGCGGGCGACCATCCGGTGCTCCCCGCGCTGCCCTGCCGAGACAACAAAGAACCGAGCCGGCAAGCGCGGGCGGGCGCGAAAAGCCGCAGACCTACAAATCAGTCCGCGTTACGCTTGCTAGAGCGGAGGAAGCCCCAAGGCTCGTAGCCGGAGGTCTAATAGCCGCTGGTCGATATAACTGTGCGCCAGGAGCTGCCGAAAGGCGGCGCGAAGGTCGGTCAAATGGCTTCCCAGGTAAAACGTTTCGAGCAGACCCACGCTGCCGCGAACTTGGAAGCCTTCCGCCCTTGCCAGTTTGCAGGCATTGTAATCATCGAGCAGCAGGGCATTCGCCTGGATTTCTTTCCCCAGGAGAATTGTGCTGAGTTCTCCAACACCCAAAGCATACTTTTCTTGCGCCGCCAACAAAGCCGCTGGATTCTGAAGCTGCTTTACTTCGATCCATTCCGCCTTCGCGACTTCCGATGCCCCTGGAAGGCCCGCACCGGAGACGACCACTTCGTGGTGAACTTCCCTGGAGATGTAAAGGCGTGGAAAGAGCCTCTTGAGGAGGCCGAAGCGGCCAAGCTTCGCCAGAATAACCAGCGGGGATGAGTCAGCTACGACGGTCACGCTTCGAGACGCCCGGTGGACCGACGTTCCTCTTCCAGATCCTCAGAGCTGTATCGCAGCGGTGGGACGCCGTGCTTCGCGGCGAAATCCATGAAAGCCGCCAAGGGCGTCTGGCACAACTCAGCGGCGCGTCCGAGTGAGACCTTATCTTCGCGATAAAGTTCGAGCGCCAGCAATCGAGCGGCTTCCTGGGAGAGGTTCCACTCCTCTAAATTTGCTGCCTTCAGAAGTGCTGAGGGCAACTCTACGGGTACGGTCTCCATGCCTCAAAACTACCGCATTTGTGATGGTTTGTCATGCGATATCCCTCCGGCGAGCGTCACCCGCCCTTGTCACTCGTCACTCATCACTCGCCACTGCTCTTTGATGGCCCTCGCGACCTTAGGCGAAGGCCCGTTGCGGCATCGCCAGGATAACCGTAAGGTAAGCCACGGTCACGAAAATGTCGCGGTCATCAAGGAACCGACGCCGCAATCTAGCCATGCGGTCCATCTGCGCGCGATGCCGTGCGGAGGCAATGCTGGACCGAGCCGACGAGCGCGGGCGGGCGCGAAAAGCCGCTGACCTACCAATAGTGATATTGGTATTGTGCCACGGTGGGGGAATGGGTTTCGCCTCCCAGTTTCGCTGGCGCGCTCATCCGTCAGATCGTTTCTGCCGATAAGGACCTTTGAGGTATGCCGCACCGGGGAATTTGGCAGCATGTTTGAGTCTTCGCCGCTACAGATGCCCCCGTGCTCAGGGAGAGGAGAGACCCAACAAGTCCCTATCACTCCCCCAATTATGCCCTGAGGAAAGGAGAATATTACCAGCCTGGAAGCCGTGCCCTCCGCCGGAGAAAAAGGTTATTGCCCCATTGTTTTATGCACCGCCGTGGTGTATTGTGGTGTACCAAGTGAGGGTTTCGTATGCCAGCAAAGAAGCGAGCGACAGTCAAAGCAAAGGATGCGCCAATGCCGCGCGCCTCTGTGAGCTTTCCCCGTGAATTATACGAAACGCTCGAAGACCTTGCGATAAGGAAAAAGGTTTCGATCGCTTGGGTTGTCCGCGACGCTGTTGAAAAATACGTTGCCGATCAATGGCCTCTCTTCCGAAATTTGAAGGGGAGCTAGGGCGTGGTGAAGGTTGAAAGATAATCCTAAAATGTGCTTGGACAAGTATAAGTGAAATCAGCGACTGAAGTTCATAAGGGCGACGGCACAGAGACACAGTTCTTCAACGCTACAAGGCTGCGCCACGTGGACTTCGATTTTGCGGACAGCAAGACCGGATACCTAACTCACGGGCTTCACCCATATCCAGCCAAGTTTATTCCGCAGATTCCTGAGACGCTAATTCGGGAATTGTCCAGTGAAGGCGACACCGTGGCCGATGTGTTTTGTGGAAGCGGAACTACGTTGGTTGAAGCTCTACTAATGAATCGGAACGCGATCGGGTTCGATGCCAATCCTCTGGCCTGCCTCATTACGAAAGCAAAAACTACCCGGTTTGCTGATGGCGAAAAGGCCCTACTTCTCTCTCTAGTTGCGAAAGCACAAGACCAAGCAGATTCGATAGCAAACGCAGGGAAGACACTCTTTCATCCCTCGGAGTCGTTCACCTCGGTGGCCCCACGGCCTAGCGGACAAGCCCTTGACTTCTGGTTCGAGCCATTCGTCGTCGAGGAGCTCGCTGAAATCCTCCTCTGGTGTAACGGCTTGCCGGCCGAATCGGCGCGAACGGTTGCGCTCGTCGCCTTCTCTTCCATCATCGTAACCGTATCTAAACAAGATTCCGACACCCGGTACGTAAGACGCAAAAAGAATGCCGCTCCTGGAGAAACGATGGCGAGGTTTGCCCGCGCACTAGAGTCCGCTCTTATCGGGGTGGATGCTTTCAGCCACCGCATCCAGCCGGAACTCTCCTGTGAAGTGATCCACGCCAACGTCCTTAAACAGCCGGCGAGTCACCCCTTTGATCTTATGGTGTGTTCACCCCCCTACCCGAACGCTTTCAGCTATCACCTCTATCATATGACCCGCATGATCTGGCTTGGCATGGACCAGCCGACCTTCAAACGGGAAGAGATTGGCAGCCATCGCAAGTACAGCGCCAAAGGGCAAAACGCCGCATCTGCAGGAACGTTCCAGGGCGAAATGCAAATGATTTTTGCGTGGCTTCGGACCCATTTGAAGGCCGGACGCTTTGCGTGCTTTGTGGTCGGTGATTCGACGATCCGAGGCGAGCGAGTTAACAACGCCGATTTAATCTCTGCGGCGGGGCAATCCGAAGGTTTCCTAGAAGTCGCTCGTATTAGCCGCCGTCTCCAGGCGACCAAGAAAGCGTTCAACCCGGTAATCGGCAAGATCAAGGACGAAAGAATTCTGATTCTTCAGAACGGTAGAGGGGCGATGTGATGGGACAATCACTTGTGTGCCGGATGAAGCCCTACATCCAACCGTTCGAACGCACCTTGGCGCTTTCGGAACTAAGTGCCCTTTCCCATGCGACTCCTACTCTGTTGCACACACAGGCGCAACCGCCAATCCTCTTTTCCATCCCACCCGTCGTTGAGCCAGCTACGCTCGCCCGACACCTAGCTTATTGGGAAACGGTTGAAGGCGACCACACGTATTTGACTACTCAAGTGTTACGCGAGCGTACCCTCAACTTAGTACGCAACGGTGTCCCAACCAAAGAAATCCCGCAACTCCTGCTGCTCGACGACCTCGCATTGCCGAACCGCCGATGTCTACGATACGGCACCCACGGCATTCACGAGTATCGCGGTAAATTCTTCCCGCAGTTGGTCCGGTCTCTCCTCAATATTGCCAATTTGCCCATGCGAGCAATTGTAGCTGACCCGATGTGTGGCAGCGGAACAACCAACGTGGAAGCGGTGTTAGCTGACTTTCAGGGACTCGGCCTGGACATGAATCCTCTGTCTGTCCTGATGGCACGCACTAAATGCGCTCTGCTTTCCATTGATCCCCAACTGTTGACGTCGGCCTATGAGCGCATCCGCGCTCAACTAATCCGGTCGCCAGGGAAACGCAACGCGCGCCTCACATACTTTGCCTCACTCCCTGCTGATGATCAGGATTACTTGTCGGGATGGTTTTCCGAACAGGTGCTGCAGGATTTGGACGAGCTAGCCAGAGCCATCCAGTCGGCCGATGAGCCGATTCGTGATTTTTTCTGGCTTTGCCTCAGCAATATTATCCGCAGTGTTTCTTGGCAAAAAGATGACGATTTGAGGGTTCGCAAAGAGGTGCGACTCGATGCTGAAATTGATCCCATTAGGGAATTCTTGGAGGAGATGGGTCGATCTGTCCGGGTTGTGCTCGCTTTCCTGTACCACTCTAAAGAAAGTTGTTTGGGGTCGTTTGATATTGCCGAAGGTGACGCTCGGGACCTACCAAGGGCGTGGAGCGGCTGGAAAGGAAGAATTGACACCATCATTACGTCCCCGCCTTACGCTACCGCCTTGCCCTATCTGGACACGGATC
>JBEKAD010000146.1:0-9959 GCA_050018435.1 Terriglobia bacterium | reverse complement strand
ACCCGCCGCGCCCTCCGGCGGTTGCGCCGGCGGCGCCCTATCGTCGCCTCCTGCTGGAAGCAAAGTACGTTGCCGTTTTGAAGGTTCTATGAATGTCACTGTATTATGCAGAACTCAATAATTGGCATGAAACGCTCTCCGCAACCGTCTGTATCCAACACTTCCAAGGCAAAAATACCGGCAAAAGCATTACAACCCGCCTACACCCGTACATACACCGTCATGAAGGACGGTCACAAGCAGAAGCTGACGTTTGAAAAACTGCGTGAGTTCCTGGCCGAGAATCCGCGTGCCAGCTTCGAAATCGTGCCCCTCGGGGTTCGTTTTCGGAATCCCGATAAGGATCTGGCATCCCTGGTCAAAGACGTGAATTCCCTGCGCGACGAACAACGCGGCGCGGACCTCCCCGTTAACCCCTTCAAACACAAAATGAACCTGTGGGCCGCCACCACGTTGATGCTCCTCCAATCTCCCCAAAGCCGAATATTTCTGAAGAGCCTGGCGCTCGCGGATGCCACCAAAGTCAGCCAGTGCCCGGTATGCACAGACCTTTTCGTCCGCAAGCGGAAAGACCAAAAGTGCTGCTGTAAAAAATGCGCGAACGTCCACCGCGTCCGTAAATGGCGCGGAAAATATCCAGAGTGCTACAAGCCTCGGCGCATCGCACGCGCCGAATCTGTGGAAAAGGAGAAACCCCATGTTGTACCAGAGAGGAAAAGAAAAGACCTGGTGGTATCGCTTCCGGTTCGCCGGAAGGATCGTTCACGAATCCAGCCGGAGCCGGAGCCGGACCGTAGCGCGCGAAGCCGAAAAGCGAAGGCGTCGCCAGCTCGAAGAGTCGTGGAACAACATCACCCGCCGGACATTGCCGCCGACATTCGAGAAGGCCGCTACTGAGTGGCTTGCCTCACAGGAAGGCCGGGTGGCGCCGAACACCGTCTCTGTAGCAAAGACATCACTCAAACACCTGCGGGAAGCCTTCGGCAGCCGGTTGCTGTGCGACATCACAACCGGGGATGTTGCTGAATACCAGCAAAGGCGGCTTCGGGAAAAGGCGCAGGGCAAGACCGTGAACATTGAATTGGGAGTGTTCCGCCAGATCATGAAGGCGCATGATTGCTGGTCAATTTTTGACGGCAAGATTAAGAGCCTGCCAGTCCGTAAGGACGTGGGGCGCTGCCTGAGTCCCGAGGACGAGCGAAGGCTTCTCGCGGATTGCGCCAAGGCCGATTCCGCCGCATACACCGCCACCGTGCTGGCTCTCAATACCGCCATGCGCAAAGACGAAATCCGCAAGCTGCAATGGAATCAGATAGACCTGTTCCAAGGTGTGTTGACGGTTGGCAAGTCAAAGACGGATGCCGGGACGGGCCGCGTGATTCCCTTGAATTCCGCTGCCGTGAGAGCCTTGGCGGATTGGGGAAGCGAATTCCCGAACCATAAGCCAGAGCATTACGTGTTCCCCTGGTGCGAGTCGCGGCATATTGACCCCACCCGTCCTACCAAGGGTTGGCGGACGGCTTGGCGCACCGTTACCCGCGCCGTCGAGTGCTCAAAGTGCGGACGGCTCCAAAGGCCGACCGATTCTTGCCGGAACCCGGAATGCAAGGCCGACATGCACAGCATCAAAAACCCGTTGGCCCGGCTCCGATTTCACGATCTCAGGCATACCGCCATCACCAAGCTGGCCGAAGGGCAGGCTTCCGATCAAACCGTCATGAGCATTGCCGGGCACGTCTCACGCCAGATGTTGGAGCATTACTCGCATATCCGGCTCGCTGCCAAGCGCACCGCCTTGGATTCGATTGCAACCCCCCTGCCCGAGCCCGCCAGCGGGAAAACGCCTGTTTTTGAGGGTGATGTGCACCAAAATGGTAACCAAATCGGGATGCCTCAAAATGGTGCAGTCGGTAGGTTATTGAATTGATTGGTGGACCTGGGGGGGTTCGAACCCCCGACCCCATGGTTGCAAACCATGTGCTCTCCCAACTGAGCTACAGGCCCACATGAGCTTCATCAATATAGTGACGGGGATTTTCGCAATCGTCAAGAGAGTCCGGACGCTTGCCGGAAGGCGCACTCCCCTTCGTGGCTTGGGGGTTGGAGACGGGAGGCACTCCTTTCAATCGCTCAATGGCCCGATGATCCGATCAAAAGAGCAGTGACAAGTGACGAGAAACAAGCAGAGTCCGAAGCCGGGAAGGCAGAGCAAGATCCTTCGCTCCGCTCAGAGTTTGTGACTTTTTTGATTTGTAGGTCATTTTCGGGTGCTAAAGTCTTTTGTTTTCAATCCCGACTTATGCGCGAATTTAAAAAAGTCACAAACTCTCAGGATGACAGCGCACGGGCAGCGCGGCGCTCAAACCTCTTGGGGTCACGGCCAGGATGGCCATGCCACGTCCCCCCGCGTGACACACTACCCCTTAATCGGTTATCGACACTGTCAGGTGGAAAGATGAATCAATTTGCCGACTTCGCAAATCACTAAATCACCCGATGGCTCGATGACCCGATCTCCCCATACCCTCACTTGGCGGCATTCCCCGGTCCACCCACGGGATAAAGTTTGGGAATTCGTTCATCGACGGGTGGCAATGCCGGAAAGGGAGCGTGCGGCTCCGTTTGGTACCAATAGGCAACCGAGAAATAGCTATCCGACCGGTGATTGGCGTGCCCATGCTCGATCGTGGCGCGAATCGACTTGGTAAAGGGAATCGGCGAATCCAGATGGAAACGATAGACCGACGAGTGGCTCCCCGCCACTTCATCACCTTTAACCGGTGCGCCGAATAGCTCATAGGAGAAGGGTTTGTCGCCAAAATCCCATGCCCCCAGGAAGTAGTCTTCCGAACCCGTGCCCTTGATGGTGGGAAGCTTGTCGCCGTCGATGAAAAACATGTCGTCACCCTCGCCCCACCAGCCATCCTGGTTCTGGAGCACCGACATCGTTTCACCTACATAATGGCCGCGCCCCGTGGCCTCGAGCCAAACATAGTTTCCGTCGCCGGTCAGGTTGGGTTTTCCGTTGACGTAGGGGTCACCGTTGCTCTGCCATTGGTTTGTCCAGCCATGGTTCGGAGTGGCTTGCCGGTATTGCGCGTGAAAATAAAGGGTGTCGGCAGGCAGGGGTTTTGTGTACACGCGATATTCAATATTGAAATAGCACGCGCGCACCTGCTGCGTGCCTTCGTTGGTCACCGTGATCTTGGCCATTTTCTGGAAGGGCATGGGGAAAAACGAGTTCAAAGCTTTCACTGAACTGACGGCCAGCGGCAGAGATTGGTAGGTGAAATACTCGCCGAGGCCCAAGCCAAAGAAGTCGCCCATGGGCGTCTCCACGCTGGGGGTGGCTTCGTCATCCCAGTACATGCGCAGTACCAGTTTTTTCAGGTGATCTCTTTCCCCGCTGGCGATAGTAAACCACACGTGCGTGATGACGCCGGGGCCGGAATCCTCGAGCACCGTGAGCGTTTCACCGGGGGCAATCGGGCGCGCGTCGGCGTTCCCCCCGGTGCGGTCCCAACTCGAAGCGCGCTTCAAAACATAGTCATGAGGTTTCGTCAGATCCGCAAGCAGCCCACTCAATTCCTGGGCGTGCGCAACGGGTACAACACAAAACAGGAGCAGAAACAATCCCAGCCTTCGCATGGAGACCTCCCAGAGCTCACTGTAGACAAGTGTGAAAACGCCGGGATTCTATCACACGCGGGCGTCCGCCATACCTCCCTCTGCCCCGCGGGTAGTGGGTCAATTTGATGTAGAGGCGGCTTTACGCCGCCATTTGGTCCGTCAGTTGACGGATAAACTCGCCGCTACAACATCAAATTGACCCACTACCGCCCCGCGAGGAACGTCAGGTCTCGACTTCGCCGGGCCACGGGGTTAAGCTGTTGTCTCAGCAATTAGAGCGGGCAAGGCCATCCCATGCGGACCACAAATCCACGAGAAGTTGCCAGTCCCGCCAATTCCCTGATGAAGGTCTTCCGGCGCGCGCTCGCCGAGGGGACCACCAAGCAGGGTTGGCTGGCGGTGGAAGGCCCGTTTCTGGTGGAGGAAGCGCTCAATGCGGCCCCCAGCGTGATAACCCACAGCGTGTTAGTGGCCAGCGGGGCAGCGGAAAAGTTTTCTGCCCTGCTCCATCGTCTGCCGGCGGAAGCCGAATTGACTCAGGTCCCTGACCGACTGTTTGAGAGTGTCGCGCAAACGCAGTCTCCGCAAGGAATCGCGGCCTTGGTGGAACTTCCGGCCCATAAATTGGAGCAAGTTGTGGCCGCCGCCAATACCTTGTTGATAGTAGCTTGCCACCTCCAGGACCCCGGCAACCTGGGCACGATGATGCGCACCGCTCTGGCGTTTTCCGCTTCGGCGTTCCTGACTTTGCAGGAAACGGTCAGCCCGTTCAATCCCAAGGCGGTGCGCTCTTCGGCGGGAGCCATCTTCCGGCTTCCGCTCGTCCGCGGCCTGGATCCGAAAGTGGCCTTGCCCTTTCTGAGCCGGCGCGTCCGCATTGTGGCGGCGGACCGCAACAGCCCGGCATCGCTCTCGCAGGCAGACCTGAGGGGGCCGCTCGCGATCCTCGTTGGGCGCGAAGCCACCGGATTGCCGGAGGAGATTGCCCGGTACGCCAGCCAGCTTTTGAGTATTCCCATCCGGAAGGAAGTGGATTCCGTAAACGCGGCGACCGCGGCAAGCATCTTTCTTTACGAGGCGGCACGACAGAGGGGATTTAGATATTGACGATTGCCGATTGCCGATTGACGATTTAAGACCAGCCTGCCGGAGCGGAAATCGACAATCGGCAATCGACAATCGGCAATCCCAATGGCCCGATGGCCAAATGACCCGATGACCCGATGAACCGATTCCCATGAGCCTTTTCGAACCCACTCCCCCGGACCACGCCGACGGCGCAACGCAGCGCGGCGCTGCCCCCTCGCCTTTGGCCGACCGCATGCGGCCGGAGATGATCGAAGCATTCGTGGGTCAGCTTCACATCCTGGGGCCGGGAAAGGCGCTGCGGCGCCAAATCGAGCGCGATGAACTGGGGTCGATGATTCTCTGGGGCCCGCCGGGCTCTGGCAAGACCACGCTGGCCACCATTGTTGCCCGCAAAACGCGCAGCGACTTCGTGCGCTACAGCGCCGTCCTCGCCGGCATCAAGGAAATCAAAGAAGTGATGGCGGCGTCGGAAAAGTCCCGCCATTACGGCCGACGAACGGTGCTTTTCATTGACGAAATTCACCGCTTCAACAAAGCTCAGCAGGATGCGTTTTTGCCCTACGTCGAGCGCGGCGACATCGTGTTGATTGGCGCCACCACGGAAAACCCCTCGTTCGAAGTCAACGCGGCGCTGCTTTCCCGCGCCAAGGTCTACATGCTCTCGGCGCTCTCGACCGACGAGGTGCAGACCCTTCTCCGCCGCGCCCTCAGTGACGAAAAGCGCGGCCTCGGCTCGCGACCCATCGAGATTTCCGATGAGCTTCTGCGGCAGATCGCGGTGTTCTCCAACGGCGACGCCCGCGCTGCGTACAACACGCTTGAAACCGCCGTGGCGGCCGCCGCGCGCGACGCGGAAGGCCTCGCCACGATCACCGAAACCCTGGTTGAGGACGCCATCCAGCGGAAAGTGCTGCTGTACGACAAAGCCGGAGAAGAGCATTACAACCTGATTTCCGCTCTCCACAAGTCCGTCCGCAACTCCGATCCCAGTGCCGCGCTTTACTGGCTGGGGCGCATGTTGGAAGCGGGAGAAGATCCCCTCTACATCGCGCGCCGGCTGATTCGCGAGGCCTCGGAAGATATCGGTATGGCCGACCCCCATGCTTTAGGCGTGACGGTGGCGGCGATGCAGGCGGTGCATTTTCTGGGAATGCCGGAAGGGAACCTCGCGCTGGCGGAGGCGGCGGTCTATCTCGCGCTCGCACCCAAGTCGAACGCGCTCTACGTCGGCTATGGCGAAGTCGCGCGCGACGCACAGGAGACCCTCGCGGAGCCTGTCCCTTTGCATCTGCGCAATGCGGTGACCGGATTGATGGCGAACTTCGGCTATGGCAAAGGATATCAATACGCGCACCAAGCCGAGGACAAGCTCACCGATATGCAGTGTCTGCCCGACAACCTCAAGGACCGCCGGTACTTTCGCCCCACCGACCAAGGCTTTGAAAAAAGGTTGAAAGAGAAAATGCAGGCCATCGAGGAGTGGAAGAGACAACGGGCGAGCGAGAAATGATGAATTGAAGCGGGTAGCGCCGCGCGGCGGAGCCGCAAAAGTAAGTCAAAAGACAAAGGGCAGATGTCAAAAGGCAAAAGTGAAAAACCCTTCTTCCCTCTCCCCTTTGGGGGAGAGGGGGGACCGCAAGGCGGTGGGTGAGGGGGTCAGCACCAACATGAATGCCCTGGGTCAAGTTGGAATTAGGCGCCACGGTCTTGACCCCTCACCCAGCCCACCGCGGCTTGTATTACCAGCACAGCGTCACGAAACCTGCGGGTCTTACCCTGTTACCGGGAACGTCCGATTACCTTAACCCCCACCTGAGTTTCTTCCTGTCTCCTCGGGAAAGTGCAACCTTCAACTACACTTATACCCGCAATCAAGGCGGACTCACGCCTCAAACGCAGACTCAAGGCAACCGGTTTGATTTGGCCCTGAACTCGCAGCTCACCCGGCGGATTATTAATACCGCGGAGGCTACGGTCGGCGCCTTGAGCGACCCCACGCAAGTCAATGCGCAATCGGACCTTACCCTGCTCGACGCGGTGAGCATTCCGGTGCGGTCCGGAACCCTCAATATTGGGTTTCAACATTCCCGCAATGATCCTTCCTTAGTGAGCCGTTTGAACCAGGAAATTAACCTGCTCTCCCCGGCGCTCCAACAGTCGTTTCTGCTCGATCCCGTGGGGTTTGTAGATTCAAATAACTTGTCTCCGGAGATTCGAGACCTGCTCAATAACTTACAGCCCACGAACACGCAGATAACCCTTCAGGGGCAATTCCCCACCCGCAACCGCCTGAACCTGAGCCCTATGGTCGGGTATTATCGTGCCGCGCAAGGGCTGGGTCAGGGAACAAACTCTTACCTCCTCGGCTACAATCTTACTTATCAGTTGACTCGCACGATTCAGTTCCAATCGTCACTTTCCAATATGCATTTGTGGGACGTCAGCCAGCAGGGATTGAGACGAACCAGCGTGTTCAGCTTCGGGATCAATAAGCGTCTGAGCGGTCATCAGACTTGGCTGCATCCGTTCCAGGCGCGCCGGGCCACGATTCAGGGCCAGGTGTTTCGCGATAACAACGTGAACGGAAGACTGGATGCAGGCGAGCCGGGGTTTGCGGGCCTCCGCGTGGAATTAAGCGACGGACAGACGGCCCTCACCGACGTCCAGGGCCGCTTCAGGTTCTCAGGCCTTAAGCCAGATGTTTATACCGTCACCCTCCCCCTCAAGCAATTCAACGAGCCGATTCGCGTCACGAGTCCGACAAGTGTGGACGTTGACATCGCCATGCCCATGCTCGCGCAAGTAGACTTTGGGGTGGTTAACTTTGCTCGGGTGATGGGGAATGTTTTTAACGATTACCTTTTGACCGGGAAGAAGGAACTCGATGCCCCGGGCCTTCGTCAGGTGCGGCTGAGCTTGAGTGGCGGCAAAGCCGAGCATTCCACTCTAACCGAGTCCAGCGGGGATTTTGAGTTCGATGATCTGAGCCCTGGTGAATACCGGCTCTCGATCGATCCGTCCACGATCCCCGCCAACTACCAAATTGCGACTGCGTCCTTCCCGATTCACGTCGCGCCCACCTCGACGGTGGTTCAAGACGTGCCCGTCCAGGCCTTGCGATCCATCTCGGGACGAATCCTCATGAAGCCCACCGGGGCAAACGGCGGCAGACTAAAGATTCCTGGGGTCGTCGATGGAGCGCCGGCCAATGGGGTCCACAACGGCAATCACGATCGAAACAACAACGAGCTCGTACCTCTGGCCGGTGTCAAAATCGCTGTCGATCACACCACGGTGACCACGGACCAAGACGGGGCGTTTGTTTTGAGGAACCTTCCCGCGGGCGATGTTTTCTTCCAGATCCTGGCCGCTCGCTCCGTACCTGAAGGAGTGAAGCTACCTGCGTGGAGAGTTCGCTTACCCCGTGATCCGCTATTTATTCAGGGGGCCACGATCACGATCTCGAACCCCGAGGTCATCAAATGCATTGTGCCCGTTGCGCCGGACGGAAAATAAACCTGCTTTGACTTCCTTCGGTTTCTCCCCTCAAACCTGTAACCGGGGGAGAGGGTAATTCCTGTGCGTAGGCGCCACTTGTCGCGCGGATTCCCAGCAGTTGTGAAGCTGTGAAAAAATAAACAATCTCGCGCAGAGACGCCGGGGCGCAGAGACTCGAAAAGATCAACGGCATTGTTTTCTTTGTGCCTCTGCGGCTTTGCGTCTCTGCGCGAAATGCTTTTGCTCTTCCGGGGAATTTTTTCGCAGCTTCTTGTCCCCTGGGGTGAGACAAATAGTTAGGACACTCCTCGCGGCTCGCTGGAATGGTAATTCAGTGCGAAGTCGTTTTCCTGTAAGCAGCAAGAAGCGCGGACCTGCTTTTCATGGTCCGCAGTTTTTCTTGTACGGTCGATTCCGAACCGCCGACCCACCCGACGGGGTATCGGACTTCAGCTCGCGCCCCTTTCCGTTTGCGCGAGCCCCCCAAACTCAGCCCGCGTACTTCTTGCGCCCGCTTCAGCAATTGTCTGCCCGATGTCAGAATTTTTTCCTTGACACGAGTTACTCTAGTATTATAATATCTAAGGTACTTGGCGCCCCGGCTCGGCGGAAGCTTCTGGAGGGAGGTCGCCTTGCCCTTGCCATCCACCAAGACGCCCTGCTTGCCCATAATGTTGTTGAAAATACAGGCTATTAGCTACGATTTGATGGGATTTTTCTGGCCCTACCCAGTTTCTCAACCTTTTGAACCTACGGAATTGTCAGGTTCTGGTTCGGTCTGGGGGCGTGTCGGCAAAAAGCTGTCAAAAATGCCGATTTGTCCAGCTAAGTGCTTGAAAACAAAACATGATAGTCAAAAAATGAGAACGCTATGTCAGGCTATTTCGATGAAAATACATGTCTTACAAGGCATTTAAGGGGTATTAAGGGTTTATAAGGGGTTGTCAGGGATTTTTCACTGCGGAAGGGCAGGAAGGTGGAACGGGGCATTGGCAACGAAAAACGCCCTACCCGGAAAGTGGGAGGACTGCACTTTGAAAGCGGGCCAGACTCCCGTCGGTCTCGACATCACTAACGGGTAGTCGCCTTCTGTTTATCGACGATTCCGCAGGGGCAATCCGCGGTCCTGGCCGAGTGACGGCGCACTTTAGCCGGTCAGGGACATGGTGGGGGCGGAGGTTGGACAATTGGGGTATAGTACAAGGCTGGAACTGCTTGAAGGGAGGCATAAACCGCGTGCAAACCAAGCGTAGAGCGAGACCGAAACCCGCCGCTTCGGCGCGATGTCAGATGGAGAAAGCCCGGCTGTCCCTGCGCTTCAGTGAAACCATTCCTGCCACCTTGCAGGCGCTCGAAGGGGTCGTCCAAAATATCATGGCGCTGGCAAGTGAAATGAAGTGTGGAGAAGACCATTTCGCGGAGATCGAATTGGCTTTGCGAGAGGCACTCGCCAACGCGGTTATTCACGGGAACCGGCAAGACCCAACCAAGAAGGTTGAGGTGAGATGCTTCTGCCAGCCCGATCGCGGCATGTTGTTGGTGGTCGAGGATGAAGGCGCGGGCTTCGATCCGAAGGAAATCCCGGATCCCACCCATGCGGAGCGCTTGTTCGAGAGCCATGGACGCGGCCTCTTCCTGATTCGGCGCACCATGGACAGCGTCAGGTTCTCGCGGTCGGGGAGAAGGGTCACGATGGTAAAGCGTCTTCGCCGCTGACGTGTTCCCAGTGCGTGAGCGTCCAC